>NZ_VCBQ01000044.1:0-41243 GCF_006386455.1 Paracoccus sp. FO-3
GGTCTGCATCTCGGGCAGCATGGCCGTCGTCGCGCCGTCGCGGGCCAGCGCGGCGTAAAGCCGCTCTTGCGCCTTGTTGGCCACCCGCAGCGACGAGACCGGCCAGATCACCATGTCATAGCCCAGCTCCTGGAACTCCTCGGCGGTCAGGGCGGGGGTGCGGCCAAACTCGGTCATGTTGGCCAGCAGCTTCACGCCGGGCAGGCGGGCGCGGACCTCGCGGAACATCTCGACCGAGGTCAGCCGCCCGGCGGGCAGGTCGTGCAGGCCTTGCACCGCGTCGAGGAAGCGGTGCTGCTCGGCGGTGGCGATGATGCCGTCCGACAGGGTCAGGAACTTCTGGACATAGTTTTCCCGCACGAAGGGGCGGGTGCCGTCGGGATGGGCGTCGGCCAGCGCCAGTTCGTCCTCGATCACCCGGCCGTCCCTGAGCGTGACCGCGACGCGGCCGCCGAACGCCTTTTCGCGCGGGTCGCGGGCGTGATAGCGCCGCGTCCATTCCGGGTCTTCGACGGTGGTGATCTTGTGCCACAGCGCCACGGTTTCGGGCCGGTTCGCGCGCTCGGGGGCATAGGAGCGTTCGTGGTGCCAGCCGCCATCCTCCAGCGCCACGGCAAAGATATACATGATGGAATGGTCCAGCGTCTCGCGCGAGGCCTTGGGGTCCAGCTTCTGCGGGTCGTTGGCGCCGGTGCCGATGACATGATGCGTATGGTGGCTGGTGTGGATCACGATTCTGTCCACCCGGGACAGGTCGCCGATCCTCGGCCCCAGCCGGCGGGCGAGATCGATCAGCGCCGCCAGCCCAAGGATCAGCCGCGACAGGCCCGGGGACCGTCGCCGGACAGGGACTGTCGCGGAAACGGTCATTCCCGCGCGCCACCGGCCTCGATGCCCGAGGGGATGCGGATCCCGGCATGGATCTGGTGGGCATCGACGATGATGATGCGCCGGTCCCGCACCGCCGACATCCTACTGGTGACCGGGTCGGCCTTCAGATATCGGCTGACGCAGTCCAACGTCCTGACTCAGGATCCCGACCCGCCGGCCAGCAACCCCTGGGCGCAGGTGCAGACCGGCGAGGTGCAGGTCCGCGGCTTCGAACTGGAAGGCAAGGCCAATCTGGCGGCCGGGTTCGATCTGGTCGCCTCCTACGCCTGGCAGGATTCCGAGATCACCCGGACCAACACCGCCGCGCAGCTGGGCAACCAGCTCCAGCTCGCGCCCGAGCATCAGGCGACGCTCTGGGCCCATTACACCGTCCAGAGCGGCGCGCTGGAGGGCCTGGGCATAGGCGGCGGCTTGCGTCATGTCGGGCGCTGCTTCGGCGACCTGAACAACCAGATCGAGCTGCCCTCCTTTACCCTGGTCGATGTGGCGTTGAGCTATGATTTCGGCAAACAGGATCCGTTGCTTGCGGGGGTGATGCTTCGGCTGAGCGCCAGCAACCTGTTCGACAAGCGCCATGTCACCTCCTGCGCCTCGCTGACCTCGGCCAACTGCTATTACGGCGAAGGACGCTCGGTGATCGCCACGCTCGACTATCGGTGGTGATCCGGGGGCCGGCAATATGGTGAGAATAGTTAGCCCGAGGAATTGCGCAGAAGGCTTGCAACTGTTTTTTGAGCCGCTGGGCTTGGGTGTCATAGGAAGCAGTTTATGCTGCACGGAGAACGAGAGGGTCTCATGACCAAAGGGCGCCACCGAATTTTCAGAAATCCTTGCGCTCATTTCTAATAGCCGGGCTTCCCTTGGGTATCCTGTGCTTCCAGTAGATGAGGATGTAGCAATTGCTGCGGCTGCAATACCCAGCCGTACGGAAATATGCACGTAATGCCCTTGCGAGCCTTGCCCCCGTTTGCTGCCAGGCCGGTTTACAGAAACACGGATGAAACAATGCAATCCTCTTGCTCAGAGGAAAGCTGTTGTACCCGCCGTTCGCAACTAAATGCCGCCGAGGCTCTCACGCCGGGATGGACAGCCTTGCGCCCGATCGGTGCGTGATCCACGATCCAAGGAACAGGCGATTACCGTTGAGGTTGGCTTGCGTCTTGCGTCTAGTCCCAGCCATTCGGCTGGAACGTGGGATTTTCAAATCCGCCTTGATCAAAGTCAAGGCATTCGGCTGCCGGATATGCTAGCGGATCGGCAAAGGATGCTCCCATCCCTTCCGTCCCAGCGGATCGCTAGGTTTTCCCCAAATCTCTGAATGCACCCCGAGCGGGCAGAGAGGAACGCCATGTCGATCTCGCGATCTCCGGGCCCAATGACCCTTGGCCTCGTTCTTGTCCTGACCGGCCCAGTTCCGGCCTTTGCCCAGGACCAGCCGTTGGTGCTGGACACCATCACCCTGACCGCAACCGCACTGCCCACCGAATTGCTGAAAAGCCCAGCCTCGATCACCGTGATCGACCACGAGAAGATCACGGCCAGCACCCCGGTCTCGGTGGCCGGGCTACTGCGCGACGTGCCCGGCGTCCAGATCTCCGAAGAAGGGATCGAGCGCATCTCGATCCGCGGCGAAAGCTCGCGTCGGGTCGCTATCCTGATCGACGGGCAGAAGCTGACCGATCACACGAACTACGGCCAGCCGGTGCTGATCGACCCCACCTCGATCGATCGGATCGAGATCGTGCGCGGCTCGTCCTCGGTGGTCTCGGGCAGCCAGGCCATCGGCGGCGTGATCAATATCATCACCAAGCGCGGCGCCGCCAAGCCGCTGGAGGTGACGACCGGCGCGGGCTGGATCTCGGCCACCGAGGGCTATCGGGCCTCGGCCAGTGCGGCGGGCACGGTCGCGGCTGGCGCGGGTGAGCTGGACTACCGGCTAACTGTGGGCCGCATAGACCAAGGCGACCGCCGGACGCCCGAAGGCGTGCTGGAGCAGTCCGACACGCAAGACCGGACCATCTCGGCCCATGTCGGCTATCGTCTCGGCGACCATTACTTCGGACTGAAGGCGCTGAACCATGATCTGGCGGCAAATGTGCATACGGGCGATCCGCTATTCGCCATCGAACTTCCCAAACGCGACCTGCGAAAACTCGGCCTGTTCTACGAAGGCACGGATCTGGCTCCTTGGCTGACCCGGCTGACTTTCGATCTTTACGGACAGACGGTCGACCGCGTGTTCCGCAACGAGGTAACGCAGTTCCCTGGTCCCATGCGCCTGAACGTCCTGTCGGATTCCCGCGACGAGCAGCTGACCTGGGGGGCGAACCTGCGCGCCGAGATGCAGTTCTCGACCAACAGCCGCACCGTCGTCGGCATCGAATACGAAGACGACCGGCTGAAGGCCGACAAGGTGACGGTCACCACGGTCAGCGGGCCGATGCTGCCCTTTCCCAGCGTCACCACGCGACTACGCTATGACGATGCCGCCATCCGCACCGTCTCGGTCTTCGGCCAGCACGAGGTCGACCTATCCAGGGATATGACGCTGACCCTGGGCGGGCGCTGGTACGATGTGAAAGCGACCCATGATGTCTCGCGAGAGAATGGCACCGATCTGCCACGCAGTTCCAACGACGACAGCCTTGCGCTGTTCTCGGCCGGGCTGGTGTGGTCGCCGGACCACGGCTTCGCGCTACGCGCCAATGTCTCGCAGGGCTACATCCATCCCTCCCTGAGCCAGTTGTTCCTGTCCACGACTGCGGGCGGCGCAGGCACGCTGATCGGAAACCCCGACCTGAAGCCCGAGCGCGCCACGACCTACGAACTGGGAGCGCGCTATGACCGGAACGCGCTGCTACTGGATGCCACGCTGTTCTACAGCGACGCCACCGATTACATCGCTTCGGTGGTGATCGACCCGAGCGATCCGCGAAATCCGGTCAGCCAGTATCGCAACATCGACGCCGCACGAACCTGGGGGATCGAGTTGCATGCCGAGCGCCGCTTTGAGGCGGCCGGCCTGACGCCCTATATCACCGCCAGCGCGATGCAGCGCGAATTCACCTATGCCAACGGCTACCAGACCCGCGATAGCGGCACGCCGGCACTGGCCGGGCGCATGGGGCTGCGCAAGGACTGGTCCCTGGGCAAGGTCGCCGGGATCTTCGACCTGTTCCTGCGCGGTGAAAGCAGGGTCGAAATGCGCGCCGATACGGGCGAAGTGGTGGATGGTACCGGCGGATTCGCGACGCTGAACCTGCACACCTCGGCCGATCTTGCTGACGGCCTTGCGCTGACCGTCGAACTGAACAACCTCACCAACCGCTCGTATCGAGCCTATGGGCAGATGGAGGGCGCCGAGCGCTCGTTCAACCTGTTCCTGACCAGAACCTTCTAGGGGCAAGCCATGCTGGAAACCGCGCTGCTGATGCTGACGCTTACCGCCGACGGCGATCTGCGGGTCACGCTGTCGCCCGCTGCGGACGCGGCCGAATGCGAAATCGACCGCGAAACGGTGGTAGGCATCCTTACCGATGCCGGGCAGCCGCCACTGGTCGCGCTTTGCGGGCAGACGGCTCTGCGCCTGACACCTTTCGTCCACGGCGCTGGACCGGCCGAAGAAACCCACCGCTACCGGGTCGAACTGCCCTCGGCCGGCGGATACGCCATCACGCCCCTCGCCGAGGGAGAGGCTTGCACGACGAAGGAGCATGCGGAGCCGGCGATCTATTGCACGCGTTCGGCGCAGGCGGTCCTGCCGGATGGCTAGGCCCGCCCTCGTCGCGGCGCCGACGCATCGGCGCGAAAAGCCTCCAGCCGCGCCTGGAAGTGCTCCACCAACAGCGGAAAGAGCGACGCTTGAAGACCTCTTTGCTGCGGAAAGCCCGCAACCGCTGGCCGACGCCTTTCCCGGAAAGCGCGCCGTCCATCCCTTCATCGGCATGGATCCGGTGCCCGAAGGAACTGTTCCTAGACACTGGGACGAAATTTACAGGAGCCCGCGAAGGAACCGTGGCGTCGCCTATATTCATGTTCCCTTCTGCGAGAACCACTGCCTGTTTTGCGGCTTCTACCAGAACCCGTGGTCCGCAAGCGTAGGGCCGCCCTATGTGGATGCGGTGATCGCACAGCTCGAGTCCTTCGCACGAAGCCCAGCACATGACGGCCCGCCGCTGCAGGCGGTCTATCTCGGCGGCGGTACGCCGACGGCGCTTGCCTCGCCCGACCTTGCGCGACTTGTCATGGCCATTCGCCGCTGTCTGCCGCTGGTACCCGATTGCGAGATCACCCTGGAGGGCCGCGTCCAGTCCTTCGACTGCGACAAGGCACTTGCCGCCTTCGATGCCGGCGTCAACCGCATCTCTGTCGGAGTCCAGAGCTTTTCGGAACGCATTCGCCGCCCCCTGGGACGGCGCGCGGGGACCGCGGGCGTCATTTCCTTGCTCGAGAGCCTCGTCGGCCTGGATCGCGGGGCCGTCGTCGTCGACCTGATCTATGGTCTGCCGCAGCAGAGCCCCGAGGACGTGGCCGGGGATGTCCGGCTTTGCGCACAACTGGGGCTTGACGGCCTGGATCTCTACTCGCTGAGTCTGATTGCGGACACGCCCCTGCTGAGCGCGATCGAGAAGGGAAAGCTGCATCCGGCGGCCGGCTCCAGCCTGGGGACGTATTTCGCCGCCGGCGAGGAGGCAGCGATGGCCGAGGGCTGGTCCGCCATCTCGACCACCCACTGGCAGGGTAGCCTGCGCGAGCGCAACGTCTACAATCTCGCGGTCAAGACAGGGGCCGATTGCCTGCCCTTCGGCGCCGGGGCGGGAGGCTTTCTGGGTGGGTTCAACTATCGCATCACGGCAGACCTGCGCGATTTTGCCGCCCGTGCAGGATCCGGCACCTGCCTGACCGCGGCCATGATGCGCGCCACTCCCACCGCCCCGATCCACAATGCGCTGAAATCCGGTATGGAGCGGGGACGCCTCGACACAGTCGCCGTAGACGCCGCGCTGGCAAGGGTCTGCGGATCGGAAGCCGCCAGCTTCTCGACCCATGCCGCCCCCCTGCTGGCGCAATGGAGCCGCGCTGGTCTTCTGGAGCCCTACCATCGCTTCCACCGCCTGACCCGGGCCGGCCGTTTCTGGCAAGTAGCCATGACCGGGCGGCTCATCACCTGGCTGCGCCAGCATCCTGACCTTGGAGACCGACATGGCAGACCTGACAGTTGACCCCATTCGCGCCGCGTTGGCCGAAACGCCCCATGCTGCACTCGAGGATATCGCCCGCAAGGCTGCCACTACACCGTTGGCCGTTCTGGACGCCCTGCCCGAAGGCGAGGTTGTCTCTCTGCCGGGCACCACACTGCCCGAGGTGCTGAAGGATATAGCCCGCTGGGGTGAGATCACCCTGATCGTCCACACCCCGACTGTGATCCTGGAAGTAAAGGCCCCGCTCGGCCACAGTGAAATCGGCAATGGCATGCTTAACCTTCACGGAAAGCCGATCGGGGGACATATCAAATATGAAGCCTGCGCTCGTGTGGCTTTTGTACGTCGAAAGCTATTCGGCATCGAAACACGTTCAGTACAATTCTACGCCAAGGACGGCCTCTGTATGTTTAAGATCTATTTGGGTCGCGACGAGGGCCGACAATTGAAGGCAGAGCAGATCAGCGCCTTCGACGCGCTTGAAGCGCGCCTCATATCTGCTTGAACCCGTGACGGCGAAGACTCTCGTAAGTTTTGGGACCGTCACGCTTTAATCGGCTCGCCTGTCTGCGTGTCAACTCACTGACCAGAGTTCCGCGAGCTGATGTCAAGCGCAAGGAGAAGTCAAATGAAGAAGTATATAAATAATGGCCATTTGAGACCGCCCCGATTACACAGGCGAGTAATCCACCTCAAATCGCCTCAATTAAACGTATCCCCCGCAAAGCCCCACACTATTGTTTTGCGACGAATGCCCGTTATATAAACAACACTACACTCAAAAATCTGGGAAACAAAGCTTACACTAGAAGGGAAGTCAGTCTCGATAAAATTTGATCTTCAACAGCTCAATAATTGACCCAGCCCAATGCTGTCAGTATCTTAATATAAACATATCCAACGGCGGGCCGGCGGAGTTTTTAATTATGGCCAACCGATATGAAAAATGGACCGACGACCAGCGAAAAAATCGGATAATGGAATTGCGCCACCTCCGCTATGTCATCGCAGCGGTGGAGCATGGCAGCTTCAGCGCGGCGGCGGGTGAACTCGGCGTGCGGGAATCCGCGATCAGCCGGCGCATCCGCGATCTCGAGGACGAGACCGGCGCAGCGCTCTTCATCCGCCACAAGCGCGGTGTGACATTGACCGATGCAGGGAGGAGGTTCCTGACGCATGCCCGGCGGGCGCTCAACGAGGTCGACCTGGCCGTCAAGGATGTCGGCGCGGCCGGCCGGGTCGAGCATGGCGTATTGCGGATCGGCATCTTCGCCTCGCTGGCCTCGGGCTTCCTCGCCGATCTGCTGCGCCGCTACAACGACGATCATCCCGGTGTGCGATGCGTGATCGTGGAAGGCAACCCGAGCGATCACATCGCCGCCGTGCGCCAGCATTGCATGGACGTGGCCTTCCTGACCGGCACACCCGAAGCGGCGGAATGCGATGTCGAGGTCTTCTGGCAGGAGCGGGTGTTCGTGGCGCTTCCGAAGGACGACGATCTGACGGTCCGAAAGCGGATCGCCTGGTCCGAATTGCGTGACCGGCATTTCGTCGTCAGCGAGGCCGGTCCGGGACCGGAGATCCACGACTATCTGGTCCGGTATCTGTCGGAACTGGGTCATCACCCCAGTGTCGAGCGCTGCCCAGTCTCCCGTGACACGCTGATGCAACTGGTCGCCCTGGGCAACGGGTTGACGCTCACCAGCGAAGCGACAACCGGCGCGACTTTTCCCGGCGTCGTCTTCCGGCCGCTCGCAACGGAGCCCCTGCCCTTCTGCGCGGTCTGGTCGCCACGCAACGACAATCCGGCCCTGCGCCGCTTGCTCAGCCTGACGCGGACCCTGTCGGCGCAAGACAGCAAGGCACGATGAGTCAGTCACCAGGTCGACGTCCAGCACTGACGCCCCGTTTTGCCTTAGCGAACCCGCGATCCGAGGCCAGAAACCGCTCCAGCATCGGCACGAGCAGTTTCTGCGGCGGGACCGCGGCACGCGTTCCGCCCGAGCCTGTGCGGCCCAGCAACTCGCCGTAAAGCACCAGATCCCTGTGCAGGCTGGCGGGCAGTTCGACGGTCAGCTTCACGGGCGTATCATCCGCGATTGGTCCCAGCTTCAGCTTCGTCATGGTGTCATCCTCCCGCATTCTCGAACACCAAATCTCGCCCCACAAGAATCCTGACCGGGAAGCCCGGCCGGATGGTCAACGTCGGGGCGACCTGCAGCTGGCGCTGGACGATCTTCTGGCCGGTCTGATTGACGGTGTCCTGGGCGCCGTCGCGGATGGCGCGGATCAACCGGTCCTCCTCGTCGCCGGCGGCGAGTTCGGTGCCCACCGCCAGCAGGGTCGAGAGACCGGCGGCCTTCATCAACTCTCCCCAGTGATAATCGACCCCGTCCTCGAGTCCGGCGTAACCGGCGGCATCGGCGCCCGGCAGGCGCTCCAGCACCAGCGAGCGGCCGTCGGGAAAGATCAGCCGGTTCCAGACCAGCAGCACGCGGCGCTGGCCGAAACGGACGCCATCGTCGTATTCGCCGATGATGCGGGTGCCCTGCGGGATCAGCAGGAACGAGCCGGTCGGGCTGTCGTAGACGGGTTGGGTGACCTGGGCGATGATCTGGCCGGGCAGGTCGGAGCGGATGCCGGTGATCAGCGCCGCCGGGATCACCGAGCCGGCCTGCAGGACGTAGGGCGAGGCCGGGGCTTCGACGCGATCCGGGGCAACGGTGATGCGATCTGCGGCGCCGCCCAGGAACGCCGCATGCGGATCCTGCGTGGCTGCGGCGCCGGGCTGTCCCATGGTACCAAGCGCGCCTGGGGTCTGACCGGCTGGCCCTGCGCCCATGTCCGACCCGCCCGCAGGCCGTGGCCCACCCTGAAAGAACACGCCGCTGAGCCGTGCGGCCTCCTCCTCGGCCAGCCGTTGCTGCTCGGCCGCGTCCATGGCGGGTGCGGCCTCGAGCGGCGCGGAGATGTCCGCTGCAGGCACCGGCGCACCGCGGTTGCGGGCATCAAGGATCGGCTTGCCGAGATCGCCGGGCAGCGCCGGGCCGAGGGCGGGGCCGCTATAATCATGCGGCAGTTCCGCCAGCCCGTCGGCAGTGGCGCGGTTTTCGGTGGAGAACAGCTCCTCGCCGCCACGTTCCACATCTTTACTCTGCAGGGCGAAGATCAGCGCCGCACCGATGCCGAGCGCGGCAATGGCAGCCATCCCCGCCAGCACCTTGCGCGACAGCCGGGTGACGCGCGGCGGTTCGGCGCGCAGCCGCATCGGCGCGGCAGAGGTGTTCCTGTCGCTCATCAGGACGAGCCTTTCGTCGGTGCGCGGGTCGGTTGGGCGACCGCCCGTGTCTGTTCCATACGGATAATCCGCACCACCTGTTGGCGCTTGCCGGACCCGAGGCGCAGTTCGGCCACGCCGAAGAGCCGGTCCACGATCAGCACGTTGCCGTGGACGCGGCTGTTGACGATCTCGGGCGCACCGTCCGGGCCGATGACGAAGAGCGGCGGCATCTCGCCCTGCGCGATGCCGGGCGGAAAGACCACATGGACCCGGCGACCGTCGTCGAAGACCGAGACCGGCCGCCAGGGCGGGCTCGCGCCTTGGACCTGCAAGCCGTAGCGATGGTTGCGCGCCGATTTCCCAGGGATTACCGGTGCTGCAGGAGGCGCCTGTCGCTGCACCGCTGCCGAAGACGACGCGCTTTCCGGATAGTGCCAAGACACCGCCGGCATCCAGGTTTCTTCGTCGGCGCGCAGTTCCAGCATATAGCGGCGCCGGTCGGTGGCGATCACCAGATTGGTGCTGATCTCGGGCCGGGTCGGCTTGACCAGCACATGTACGCGGCGCGACGCGCCGCTGCCGCTCTCGGTCTCGCCGATGATCCAGCGGGCGGTGTCGCCGGCGGCGATGGGTCCGGTGCCGGTCAGGCGCTCGCCCGGCTCCAGCGCGATATCGGTGACCTGTCCGGGCGCGGCATAGACCTGATAGAGCGCGCCCTCAGACCAAGGATAAACCTGGATGGCATTATAGTAGCCCTCGCGGCGCGGCTCGACCCGCGCGGCGAGATTGGCGTTCGTCACCCGGCTTTCCGGGTTTTCCGCCGCGTTGCCGCCCTTTGCCGGGGTCCAGCCCGGCGGCACATGCAGCGGTTTCGGAGCTGGTTCTGCAACGGCGGCAGGAGGCGATGGCAGGGGCGGCACGGTGTCGTCATAGCTGAATTGAGGAGTCTTGCTGGTGGCGCAGCCCGCCAGCGCGGTGGCCGACAGCAGGACCACGGCCAGTACGGATCGGGGCAAGCTTCTCGCCCGGGCGCCGATCATTCCTTCGGTGAGAACAATTGTCATTAGCTCAACTCCCGCGACCATGAGATCGCATTGACATAGATGCCGAGCGGATTGGCGCGCAGGACCTCGGCGGTGCGGGGCGTCTGGATCACCACGGTCAGGATCGCGGTCCAGCGCTCGGTGGATGACAGCTGGCCGTTCTCATAGCGTTTCTCGGTCCAGGCGACCCGGAAGCTGTCGGGCGAGGCGCGGATGACCGAGGAGACCTCGACCGAGACCTGCCGCCCGCCCAGTTTCGAGAAGGGATCGTTACCGCGGGCATGGTCGTTCAGCGCCGCGGCGCCGCGATCGGTGGTCCAGTCATAGGCGCGGAGCCAGTTCTGCCGCAGGATCACCGGATCGGCAGGAATCGAACGGACCTGCTCGATGAAGCGGCCGAGATGCCAGGCGATCTGCGGATCGGTGGGGCGATAGTCGGCCGCGGCAGGCGCGACGGCCTGGGCCTGGCCGAGATCGTCGACCTGCACCACCCATGGCACGACGGTGCCGCGCGCCGATTGCCAGACCAGGACGCCGGCGAAACCGGCGGCGAGGATCAGGCAGGCGAAGGCCATCAGCCGCCAGTTCCGCGCCTGCACCCGGGCGGAGCCGATGCGCTCGTCCCAGACTTGCGCGGCCTTCTGGTAGGGCGTGACCGGTTCCGGCGTCTTGCCGTAATGCGTGGTCGGACGTCTGAACAGGTTCATGGCTTGTCGCTTTCGGAAAGGGAGACGGATGTCCCGGGACCATGGCTGTCGCCCGAGCGCACGGCATGGGCGGCAACGGTCGCGCCCCGGCCAAGGGACTGCCCGCGCATGCGCTGCGCCCAGGCGGGCGCATTGCCGCCGGCACTGGTGTTTGCGCCACCCGCATCAGCGGCGGGGCCACCGAGCGTGCCCTGCGTGGTCGATCCCCCGGTGCTGGTGAAACCGGCCTTCACGCCGGCTTCGCGCTTGGCCTTGAGACTGGCCGCCGCCCGACGCAGCGGGGTCATGGCAGCGATGCCCGCGCCCTTGCCGACGCCGGCGGCACCGGAGAGGGCGCCGTCGATCCCGGATTGTCCGGCCGAGTTCAGGGTATAGGCGGCGGAGGCGGCGCCCGCCGTGGCGGCCCCGCCGCGCGCGGTCGCGGCGATGCCCTTCGCGCCGAGCACCGTGGCGCCACCGGCGGCCATGGCCGCCCCGCCCACGGCCAGTCCTGTCCCCGCGACCGCCCCGGCGCCAAGCTGCGGACCGCCGGAGACCAGGCCGGTCGCGATGCCGGGGCCGAAGATGCCGAGGCCCAAGAGGGACAGCGCCGCCAGCACGATGGCCATGGCGTCGTCCACGGTCGGGGCGACGCCGCCGAAGCCGCTGGTGAACGCACCAAACAGCGTCGAGCCGATGCCGATGATCACCGCCAACACCAGAACCTTGATGCCCGACGAGACGACATTGCCCAGCACGCGCTCGGCCATGAAGGCGGTCTTGCCGAAGAGGCCGAAGGGGATCAGCACGAAGCCCGCCAGCGTGGTGAGCTTAAATTCGATCAGGGTGACGAAGAGCTGCACGGCGAGGATGAAGAAGGCGAGGATGACCAGCGCCCAGGCGAAGAACAGACAGAGGATCTGGAGGAGGTTCTCGAAGACCGCGACCCAGCCCATCAGGTCGGAGATCGATTCCAGCAGCGGCCGGCCGGCATCGAGCCCGGTCTGGGCGACGCGGCCGGGGCGCATGAGATCGCCGGCGGTGAAGCCGGTGCCGGAGGCCATCAGCCCGAGCCCGGCGAACGACTCAAAAACGATGCGGGCGAGGCTGTTCCAGTTGGTGATCAGCCAGGCGAAGACGCCGACGAAGATGGTCTTCTTGACCAGGCGCGCCAGAATGTCGTCCTCGGCGCCCCAGGCCCAGAACAGCGCGGCCAGGGTCACGTCGATGACGATCAGCGTGGTGGCGATGAAGGCGACCTCGCCGCCCAGCAGGCCGAAGCCGGAGTCGATATAGCTGGTGAAGACCGCCAGGAAATGGTCGATGACCCCAGACCCGCCCATGGATGATCACTCCGCTTCAGGGGAGACGGCAGGGCGGGATGGCTCGGGGCTGGGACTGCGCCCGAGGAAGCGATCGCGGGTTTCGGCCCAGATGTGTAGGCAGTCGGCATCGTCCGCCGCCGCTTCGCCCAACCGCTGGCAGCGGCGCTGGCCCTCGCGCAGCGGATCTTCCGGCTGCGACTGGCTCTGCTGCCCGGGAAGCGGCGGCAGATCGCCGGTCCGTTCCATCCGGATCAGGGTGACGGTCATGACGATCGCCAGGAACAGGATGGCAATGAGCCGGGCCATCGCCTTGCCTCCCATGATTGCGCCTCCTCGGGGCTTCAGTTGTTGAATATCCGGGCATTGCCGGGCTGGTAGCCGATGCCGGGCGTCAGGAAGCGTTCGCGCTGGATGCGGCCCTGTTCGGTGGCCGCCGCGCGCTCAGCCTCGGCGAGCGCCTCGGCGCGGCCGGTGGCGGCGAGGAGCGCGGTGAGATCGGAAAGCTGCTGCGATTGCAGGGCCAGCAGCTGGTTGCCGGCCTGGCTGGCCTGCAAGGCACCGGTGGCACCCTGGCTCTGTTCGACCAGCGTCGCCATCTCGGCCCGCTGCGCCTCGATGTTGTTGGTGACGCCGGCCTGGACGCGCATGGCGTCCTGCAACCCGCCCATGGTGTTGCTCCAGCGGGTCCGGGCATCGGCCAGGAGTTGTTGTTCGGACATCGAGAGATCGGGCGTGCCGTATTCCTGCTCGAACGCCTGGTCGACCTTTTGCACCTCGAAGGCGATGTTCTGGGCCTCGTCCAGCAGTTGCTGGGTGCGGGTGACATTTTGTTGCAGCTGCTGCAGCGAGCTATGCGGCAGGCTGGCGAGATCGCGGGCCTGGTTGATCAGCATCCGCGCCTCGTTCTGCAGCGAGGCGATCTGGTTGTTGATCTGCTCCAGCGTGCGCGCCGCGGTCAGCAGGTTCTCGGTATGGTTGGTCGGGTCGTAGACAATGCGACCGAAGCCGCCGAAGAAGGCTTGGGCTGGCGGAGTCAGGACCGGGGCCAGCGCCAGCGGTGCCGCCAGCGCAAGGACCAGTGCCGTGGTGCTGACGGAACGGGTGATCATGGATGGTCTGCGCGTCATGGCGCGGTCTCCTTATCTGTGCTTGTTTCTGGTCCTGCCTCTGCGAGGGTGGATGCTGCCTTGGCGTCGCCGGGCGCGACCGCGTCACCGGCAGGTCCTGTCTCCGCGTCGGTGAACCCGGCATCGTCCGGTCCCGCCCCGTGATCAGTGCGTGCCGTTTCTGAACTGATCGGTTCAGATACAGGCATGCCGGTGGCTTCCGGCGCCAGATTGGCGAGGTCCGGGATCAGCTCGGCCGCCCAGTCTACGCCGCGCGCCCGGAGCCAGGCGGAGAGGAAGCCGTCACGTCCATGTTCGGCGAGGACCTGACCGATCAGCGTTTGATCGGATTTGGCGGATGCGGCGCAGAGCGCGAGACCGACTTCGCTGAGGCCCAGCTCGAACAGCCGGTTGCCACGCCGGGACTGGCAATAATAATCCCGCTTGGGCGTCGCCCGCGCCAGGATCTCGATCTGGCGGTCGTTGAGGCCGAAGCGGCGATAGATCGCGGTGATCTGCGGCTCAACGGCACGCTCGTTGGGCAGCAGCAGCCGGGTCGGGCAGCTCTCGATGATCGCCGGGGCGATGGCGGAATTGTCGATATCCGACAGCGACTGCGTGGCGAAGACGACCGAGGCGTTCTTCTTCCTGAGCGTCTTCAGCCATTCGCGCAGCTGGCCGGAAAACCCCTCGTCGTCCAGCGCCAGCCAGCCCTCGTCGATGATCAGCAACGTGGGTCGCCCGTCCAGCCGGTCGCCGATGCGGTGAAAGAGATAGGACAGAACCGCCGGCGCGGCGCCGGTGCCGACCAGGCCCTCGATCTCGAAGGCCTGCACCGAGGCCGCGCCCAGATGCTCGCTCTCGGCGTCGAGCAGCCGGCCCCAAGGACCGCCGATGCAATAAGGGCGCAGCGCCTGCTTCAGATCGTTGGATTGCAGCAGCACCGCGAGGCCGGTGATGGTGCGTTCTCCGACCGGCGCCGAGGCCAGCGAGGTCAGCGCTGTCCAGAGATGCTCCTTCACCTCTGGGGTGATGGCGATGCCTTCGCGCATTAGGATGGCGGAAATCCAGTCCGCCGCCCATGCCCGTTCGGCCGCATCGTCGATGCGGGCCAGCGGCTGCAGGGCGACGGAATTCTCCGCATCCTCGGACAACCCGCCGCCGAGATCATGCCAGTCGCCGCCCATGGCCAGCGCCGCCGCCCGGATCGAGCCGCCGAAATCGAAGGCAAAGATCTGCGATCTTTCGTAGCGGCGGAACTGCAGCGCCATCAGCGCCAAGAGCACCGACTTGCCCGCCCCGGTCGGACCGACCACGAGGGTATGGCCGACATCGCCGACATGCAGCGAGAAGCGGAACGGCGTCGCGCCTTCGGTCTTTCCAAAGAGCAAAGGGGGTGCATCGAAATGCTCGTCCGACCCCTCGCCGGCCCAAACGGCGCTCAACGGCACCATATGGGCGAGATTCAAAGTGCTGATCGGCGGCTGGCGCACATTGGCATAGGCATGTCCCGGTAGCGAGCCGAGCCAGGCGTCCACCGAGTTCACAGTCTCGATCATCGCGGTGAAGTCGTGGCCCTGCACCAGTTTCTCGACCAGCCGCAGCTTCTCGTCGGCGATGCTGGCGTCCGCGTCCCAGACGGTGATCGTCGCGGTGACATAACCCATGCCGGCCACATCCGCGCCGAGTTCCTGCAAGGCCATGTCGGCGTCGGTGGCCTTGTTGGCGGCATCGGTATCGACCAGGGCCGCGGGCTCGCTGGTCATCACCTCCTTCAGGATCGCGGCGATGCTCTTGCGCTTGGCGAACCATTGCCGCCGGATCTTCGTCAGCAGTTTCGTCGCATCGGTCTTGTCGATAAGGATGGCGCGGGTCGACCAGCGGTACGGAAAGGCGATGCGGTTCAGCTCGTCGAGAATGCCGGGCGTCGTCGCGGTCGGAAAGCCGGTGATGGTCAGCACCCGCAGATGCTGCTCGCCGAGCCGCGGCTCCAGCCCGCCGGTCAGCGGCTGGTCGGCGAGCAGGGCGTCGAGATGCATCGGCACTTCCGGCACGCGCAGGCGCTGCCGGTTGGTGGAGATGGTGGAATGCAGATAGGTCAGCGTCTCTGGATCGTCGAGCCAGCGGCATTCCGGCATGAAGCCGTCGAGCAGCGCCAGCACCCGGTCGCTGCGGTCGATGAAACCGCGCAGCAGTTCCCAGGGATTCACCCCAGATGTCTCGCGGCCCTCGTAGAGCCAGCTTTCCGCGCGGGCCGCCTCTTCGGCCGGCGGCAGCCAGAGCAGGGTGAGAAAATAGTCCGAGACGAAATGGCTGCCTTCCTGCTCGAAATCGGCCTTGCGCTCGGCATCGACCAGCGCCGAGGCGGCATCGGGGAAGCGGCTGTCGGGATAGGTGGCGGCTTCGGACCGCTGCGCCTCGACGAAGATGGCCCAGCCCGAGCCGAGGCGGCGGAAGGCGTTGTTCAGCCGCCCCGCCACCGCGACCAGTTCGGCGGCCACGGCGGAATCCAGATCGGGGCCGCGGAATTTCGCCGTGCGCTGGAACGAACCGTCCTTGTTCAGCACCACGCCCGGCGCGACCAGCGCCGCCCAAGGCAGGAAGTCGGCGAGGCGGGAAGCGGTGCGGCGATACTCGGCGAGATTCATCATCGCATACCTCCGTCAGACCGAGAGATGGCCGGGGAGACGCAGGTGGCGGCGCCCAACCTCGACGAAGAGCGGGTCGCGCTTCGCCGCCCAGACGGCGGCGATGTGACCGACCGCCCAGATCAGGATGCCGGCCAGCCAGAGCTGGAGGCCGAGACCTACGGCGCCGGCCAGGGTGCCGTTCAGGATGGCGATGCTTCTCGGCGCGCCGCCGAGCAGGATCGGCTCGGTCAGGGCGCGATGCACCGGGACGGAAAAGCCCGGTACGTCGGAAAGCTGCTCGAAGCCCTGCGTCATCAGACCAAGGCCCCGCCGCCGAAGCTGAAGAAACTGAGGAAGAACGAACTGGCCGCGAAGGCGATGGAGATGCCGAAGACGATCTGGATCAGCCGGCGAAAGCCGCCGCCGGTATCGCCGAATGCCAGCGTCAGGCCGGTGACGATAATGATGATCACCGCCACGATCTTGGCCACCGGTCCCTCGACGGAATCGAGGATGGATTGCAGCGGCGCCTCCCAGGGCATCGAGGAACCGGCGGCATGGGCGGCGGGCGCCAATACAAGGCTGACATAGGCGAAGCTGGCGGATGCCGCGATACGGCGGGGAAGCTTCAATGCAGGTCGGATCATGGAGAATCTCCGATGTTTTGATGGGTGTCGGTCTCGGTGTCGGGAATCACGGGTGCGATGCGGTATTCGCCGTCCGGCCGAAGGCCCTCGACCCGGACCAGTTCGGTGAGACGGCGATTGCTGCCGCGTCCGGCCAGAACGGCGATCAGATCCACGGTCTCGGCGATCAGCGCCCGTGGCACGGTGACCACGGCCTCCTGGATCAGCTGTTCGAGGCGGCGCAGGGCTCCGATGCCCGATCCGGCATGGATGGTGCCGATCCCGCCGGGATGGCCGGTGCCCCAGGCCTTGAGCAGATCCAGCGCCTCGGCGCCGCGCACCTCGCCGATCGGGATGCGGTCGGGCCGCAATCGCAGCGATGAGCGGACCAGATCGGAAAGCGTCGCGACGCCGTCCTTTGTGCGCATCGCCACCAAATTCGGCGCGGCGCATTGCAGCTCGCGGGTATCCTCGATGATGACGACGCGGTCCAGCGTCTTCACCACCTCGGCCAGCAGCGCATTCGTCAGCGTGGTCTTGCCGGTGGAGGTGCCGCCGGCGACGAGGATATTGGCGCGGGTCACAACGCCAAGCCGCAGCGCCTCGGCCTGCATCCGGCTCATGATCCCGGCGGTGACATAGTCGTCGAGCGTGAACACGGCCACGGCGGGCTTGCGGATCGCGAAGGCCGGCGCGGCGACCACCGGCGGCAACAGGCCTTCGAAGCGTTCCCCTGTCTCGGGCAGTTCCGCCGAGACGCGTGGGGACCGGGCATGGACCTCGGCGCCGACATGATGCGCGACCAGTCGGATGATCCGCTCGCCGTCGGCAGGGGACAGCCGTTCGCCGGTGTCGTTCAGACCCTCGGAAAGCCGGTCGATCCAGAGCCGCCCGTCGGGGTTCAGCATCACCTCGACGATATCGGGATCCCGCAAGAGGGCGGAGATGGCAGGCCCGAGCGCGGTGCGGAGCATGCGGGCGCCGCGCTCCACACTTGCCTCGATGTGGTCCGAACCTGCCATCCCGTCCCCCGTTCCACCGGGGCGGCGAGAGGAAAGCCCCGGATGGGGTCGACTAAAAGAGCCTCAAAACGAGAGAGTGCAACAGCTATTCAGCTGCCGTCGTAGTCTGGCGTAGAAAGACAGGGAAACGGCGGTTTTGCCCTTTCGGGAAAACCAGCGCAGGTGGCGGCAGGCTGACGAATCAACTCCGGTATGATCAGCATCACCAGCCACTAACCTTGACATCATTTTTTCAGTGACGATATCAATGATGTCAGTTTCCGGGAGTCGCAATCGCCATGCCCGCCATCACCATCCGCAATCTGTCCGCCGAGACGCATCGGGCGCTGAAGATGCGCGCGGCGCAGCATGGGCGCAGTACCGAGGCCGAAGTGCGCGACATCCTCGAACAGGCAGCGCGACCGCAGAACCGCGTCCGGCTGGGGTCGCTGCTGGCCGAGATCGGCCGCGAAGCGCGGATGAGCAAGGAAGAGCACGCCCTGTTCGAGACTGCGATCCGGCGTGACCGGACCCCTGCCCGACCGATCGATTTCGACGAATGATCCTGCTCGACACGAATGTGGTCTCCGAACCGATGCGGGACGCGCCGGATGCCGGAGTCGTCCGCTGGATCGATGAGCAGGCGATCGAGACTCTGCACCTTTCGGCCATCACCGTGGCCGAGATCCGGTTCGGCATTGCTGTGCTTCCCGACGGCAAGCGCAAGGCCCGCCTGCATTCCCGTTTCGAGAAAGAGATCCTGCCGCTGTTCGAGGACCGCATCCTGCCCTTCGGTCTCGCAGCCTCGGAATGCTACGCAAGCCTGATGGCGCAGGCGCGCGGCAGGGGAACGATCATCGGCCAGGCGGACGGCTTCATCGCCGCAATCGCCGCCGCCGTCGAGTTGACCGTCGCGACGCGCGATACCGCGCCGTTCCTGGCTGCCGGCATCACCGTCATCAATCCATGGGAGGAGGCGAGATGAACCCGGAAGCCGTATCGGGCCGCCATTTTCGTCAAATGCCGAATATTTCCGTCAGTTTTCTGACCTAAGGAACTCCCGTGAGGGCCGCTGGGAAAAGCCTTTAGCGGTCGCACGAATGAGGGAAAAAGCGACCTTGCCGATACCTCGGATGAGCCGGCGAACCGGAACCCTGGAGTGCGAGGCGTGGGAGAGTGCTTGTGGCAGTAAGTTGTTACCCGTGGATTTGACCGTTGCTAGCCTCTCGGAGGTTAGGGGCCTGCGGAAGAAATCAAGGGTTGCGCTCCGGCTGGCGTACCATACGCTGTCCGACCACGTTCGTTTTCTCAAGGGGAGCAGATGCCGCGATACCCGCACTGGACCGAAGCTGAGTTTCCGGCTGCGAAGACCTTCTGGGCGTCGATCGCAAAGATCGACGAGAAGATGAGGGAGGATCCATATCGCTGGACCCTTTCGAAGGAGGCAAGGCTTGGTCAGTATGCGGACTTCAAACCGGGAAAGCTTTCCCATTGGAAAAACATCATCCGGACTAGCGGCCAGGTCACGCCGACGGAACTGAGTCTCAGGGGCGGGGACGATTTCGACGTCATGGACGGCCGGCATAGGATCTATGCCCTCCACGAGGAGGGGTTCACGGACGTGCTTATCCAGGTCCTCCCGATGGAGCCGGGCGATGAGGGGAAAATTGATAGGCTAGCGGAACGTCTCGCGCCTTAACCATCCCCAATGGCAATAATTCCCCGCAAAACAAAGGCCTGTGTTGGCGGGAAGCGGCGAGCCCGCCATGGTGGGTGTTCGAGATGAAACGACACGCTCCCGCTCTTGATGCAATGATCCTCGAATAAGAATCCTCGCCATTTAACGGTCCTGGCTACCGCCCCGCCGGAACAGAAAGTGTTGTCATACGGCCCCTTCGGCAGGGTCGAGTTTGGCCGGCTCATCCCCCGCCCCCGCGACATCCTCCGGTATCTCCTTGAGAAAGCTCTCGCCGGATTGCAGCCTGCGGCCGAGGGTCTCGACGAAGCCCTCGAAGCGTTCGCGGCCCTTGGCCTGGGCGGCGGCGTAGCCCTCGGCCGGGACCGGCGGCGTGACGGTCAGCCAGAAGCGGACGAAGAGCGCCAGGGTTTCGGCGCAGAGGCCGACATCGCGTTCGAGCCGCATGATCTGGCGCGACATGCGGTCGAGCCGGCGGGTAAAGGCCGCCTCGCGCCGGTCGGCATCGTCGGGCGAGAGAAAGGAAGCGACGGCGGCCTCGACGATGGCCGAGCGCGAGACCTTCCTGCTGTCGGCGAGATCCGAGATCTGCCGCAGCAGTGCGGGCGGGAAATAGACGTTCAGTCGTTGGCGCATGTTTTTTGACTCCTTACATGGGAATATCGTCGCCGGGATCCATCGAGGCCTGCCGGGCGACACCAGCCATCTTGCGGCGCAGCGCCTGGCGCTGGCGCGCGGCATCCGCCTGATCGTCACCGAGCAGCTGCCTGAACTCGTCCTCCGGCGACGGTTCCTTCCGTTCGTGGACGATCTCGACATGCTCGGGCAGTTCCGGCTCGCGGCGCAGGCCGGAATTGGCCTTGTCCTGGCGTTTTGCCTTGGACGTTTCACCGGCCCCTGCCCGATCCGCCGCCTGCTTCGGCGGCTTCAGCCCGGTCCAGTCGTCTGGTCGCGGTGATGGAGCAACCTCGCGCGGATCGGGCGGGGCCAGCATCCGCTCCCTGAAGCGCGGATCGGCATAGTAGCGCGCCTTCCGGGCCCGGATCGGCGGAGTGCCCGCGACCATGACGATCTCGTCCTCCGGCGGCAGCTGCATCACCTCGCCCGGTGTGAGCAGCGGCCGGGCGGTCTCGGAGCGCGAGACCATGATATGGCCGAGCCAGGGCGCGAGGCGATGGCCGGCATAGTTCTTCATCGCCTTCATCTCGGTGGCGGTGCCGAGCGCGTCCGAGACCCGCTTCGCGGTCCTCTCGTCGTTGGTGGCGAAGCTGACCCGGACATGGCAGTTGTCGAGGATCGCGTTGTTCGGGCCATAGGCCTTCTCGATCTGGTTCAGCGACTGCGCGATCAGGAAAGCCTTCAGCCCATAGCCGGCCATGAAGGCCAGGGCGGATTCGAAGAAGTCCAGCCGCCCCAGCGCCGGGAATTCGTCGAGCAGCATCAGCACCCGGTGCCCGCGGTCCTTCGCATGCAGATCCTCGGTCAGCCTGCGGCCGATCTGGTTCAGCACCAGCCGGATCAGCGGCTTGGTGCGCGAGATGTCGGAGGGCGGCACCACCAGATAGAGCGTCGAGGGCATCTCGCCCGCGATCAGATCGGCGATGCGCCAGTAACAATGCGATGTCACGGCCGCCACGACCGGGTCGCGATAAAGGCCGAGGAAGGACATCGCCGTGCTCAGCACGCCGGAGCGTTCGTTCTCGGATTTGTTCAGCAGTTCCCGTGCGGCGCTGGCGATGACCGGGTGCGGTCCGGCCTCGCCCAGATGCGGGGTCTTCATCATCGCCGCCAGGGTGGCCTCGATCGAGCGGCGCGGATCGGAGAGGAAGGCCGCGACGCGCGCAAGGGTCTTGTCCTCCTCGGCATAGAGCACATGCAGGATGACGCCGACCAGCAGCGCGTGGCTGGTCTTTTCCCAATGGTTGCGCTTTTCCAGCGAGCCCTCGGGATCGACCAGGATATCGGCGATGTTCTGGACGTCGCGCACCTCCCATTCGCCGCGGCGGACCTCCAGCAAGGGATTGTAGGCAGCCGAGGCCGCATTGGTAGGATCGAAGAGCAGCACCCGGCCATGCCTGGCCCTGAACCCGGCGGTCAGCTGCCAGTTCTCGCCCTTGATGTCATGGACGATGGCCGAGCCGGGCCAGGTCAGCAGCGTCGGCACCACCAGCCCGACGCCCTTGCCGGATCGGGTCGGCGCGAAGCAGAGCACATGCTCCGGCCCGTCATGGCGCAGGTAGCCCTGATCGTAGCGGCCCAGCACCACCCCATCGAGACCGAGCAGCTCTGCTCGTTCGATCTCGGCGCGGCCAGCCCAGCGCGCCGAGCCATAGGTGTCGACATCGGCAGCCTCGCGGGCCCGATAAACCGACATCAGGATGGCGATGCCGATGGCGAGGAACCCGCCCGAGGCGGCGATGATACCGCCCTCGACAAAAATGCGCGGGGCATAGGCGTCGTAGAAATACCACCACCAGAACAGGGCCGGCGGGTAATAGACCGGAATGCCCCAGACCTCGAACCAGGGCGGCCCGAGCTGGGGTTGGAAGCCGAGCCGCCAGGCCGTCCATTGCGTGCCGGACCAGACGAAGATCAGCACGATCAGGAAGACCACGCTGATCTGGCCCCAGAGGATCTTCGTGCCGAACATGGAAACACCTCCTTTCAACAAGGGTTCTTGCGTTACAGCCCGAGGTCGCGCCTGCACCCCAGCGACCAGTCGATGCCGTCGCCCGGTTTCGCCACGCCGGAGACATGCCGGCCGATCTGGCCTTCGAGGTCGCGCGACCAGGGCACCAGCTGGAAGCTCAGACCGTCGTCGATGACGGCGAAGCGGCCCGACGAGAGGGACAGCTGCCGGCCACAGGTGCCGGCGACATTGTCGCCAGCTCTGGCTTGCACATGCCGCAGCCCGGTTTTCCGGGCGAGCTCGGCACCGACCGCATCGAGTTCGCGGCGGCGCAGGGTGGCGAGCAGATGGCGCCGCACCAGGATGCGCCCACCCTCGCGCCGGGCGAGGCCTTCCCCGACCAGATGCTCGGCGCGGGCATCCATCGCCTCGCGCACCTCCTTGCCGAAACCGCCCATGGCCAGCGGCATCGGCCGGCGCTCGACCAGACGGTGATCGAGCCAGGTGGCGCCCGGCGCGGCGATCTGGCTTTGCAGATCCAGATCGGAACGATGGGCGAGCCACAGCGTCGGGTTCGGATCCTCCGGCCCGCCGAAGCGGCGCAACTCGACGATGCCGCCGAGCGGCGGGGCCTGGTCGAAGGCCTCGATCCCGCGCAGGCGGATATGATGGGCGCGGCCGTCGACACCGTCGACCACCGCATAGGCCTCGCCGGTCAACTCGTCATGCAGCCCGAGATCGACCAGCCTCCCGATGACGGGCGGGCCGTCCCGGCCGCTGTCGGTGACAAAATCGAGAACGCCCCGTTCCTCGCCCCGCCCGGCGAAGGCCCGATGCATCCGGCTGACGATGTCGCCACGCCGACCCAGGTCGCGCAGGGTGCGCTCCACCTCCAGCCCCAGCATCCATTCGCCGGGACCGGCCGATGTGGCGAGCCCCATCTTCTCCAGATGTTGCAGCCGCCCGATCATCAACCGCCGCGGTTCGGGACTGCGCCCGGTGGGTTCGCCCCGGATCGGGGCGTCGGGGCGCAGGTCGATGAATCCCATCTCGTCGGCCTGGCGCCGGATCGTGGCATCGAGCCGGGTCCAACGTTCCGCCGTCACCTCGCGTTCCAGGGCGAAGCGGATCTCGTGCTCCTGCCTGGGGCCGAGTTCGAGGGAGACCAGATCCTCGGCGCGGGAGCGCAAGCCGTAGCCGATATAGTCGCGCGAGATGACCAGATCCTTGCCGGTCTCGTCCGCGCCGCGGACCAGCAGATGCACATGCGGATTGTCGGTGTTCCAGTGATCGGCGGCGATCCAGTCCAGCTTCGTGCCGAGATCGGCCTGCATCTGTTTCACCAGATCGCGGGTGAAGGCGCGCAGATCGGTCATGTCGGACGCATCCTCGGGCGAGACAATGAAACGGAAATGATGCCGGTCGTCCTGGCAGCGTTCCGCGAAACCGGAATCGTCGGCATCGTCGGAGGTGGCATCGAACATCAGCCCGTCGCTGTCGTCGCGGCGGACGCCCTCGCGCTTGAGATAGGCGAGATGGGCCGTCATCGGGGCGGAGCGGAAGGATCGCCCCTTGTGCCGGACCACACGCGCCTTCACCACCACCCGGCGCTGCGGCGAGAACAGCCGCGAGCGGCCGAAGCTCGCCCGCCCGCGCCCGAAGGTCGAGTGGCCGGTGCGGACGGGTCGTCCCGAGGACGACGAGCCCCCGTCCGGTCCCGCCTTTCGGACCGGCCCCGCCTTCCGCGCCGCGCGCAACACCTGATTGACGAAGCTGCCGCTGCGCGGTGCCCGGGTCGAGCGCGGCCGGCCCGGACGGATGCGGAATTCGCGGTCGTCGCTGCTCATGACAGCCCTCCCTGCCCCGCGATCCGCGCAACAGTGCCAAAAACACCGTTGAAATCGCGTGAAAACCCCAAAAACGCGGCACCGCCGCCGTCCGACCGGCCTCGAAAAAGACCCGCCATGTCAATGGCGTAGGTCTTTGACGGGCCGGGGCTTTTACCTTGCCATAGCCCCAAGGGCGGCGTGGCCCCAAAGGCCGCGCCGCCCGTTCCTTCGCTGTTGTACGCTGCAGTGCGATTTCTGCGATTGGGGCTCATGACGGGCCTCCCGGGCGGGATCGCCCTCGGCGGGCGCTATCCGGTTGAGGAAAATCGGGCAGCGGATCGTCAGGCAGGGTGAATTTCCGCTGCCATGATTGCCACGCCGCGGTGACGGCGCCAGTGCCGGGAAACAGGTCGTCGAGCCTGTCCTCAGGCCGCGCGGCGACCATCTCGAAGCACCAATGACAGACGGCTTCCGGCTTGGCGCCGGTCAAACCGCGGCGCAGGGTGATGCTTTCCTGGATCCAGTCACGCAGCACCAGCCGCTTGCTGACCACGGGCTTGCGGGCGGGTTTGACGATCACCGGCTCCCAGGCCCAGGCGACCGGCACGTTGCGCTTGAAGGCGGCGAAACCCTTCACCCAGGCCATCCACCGGGCGCCCGCCGACTCGACCAGCGGTGCAAGAACGGCGAAGGAGTGCGGCGTCGCGGCGGCGTGCAGGATCCAGCCGTCGTAGTCCCGTTCCAGCCGTTCGATCAGCGCCGCGTGATCGACCTCGCCGGCGTAATCGGGACGGTCGCGGTAGAGATGCGCGCAGCCGATATAGGGCGGGTCGGCATAAGCGATCTTCATGGCTGCGGGCTCCTGACTGTGCAGGTGGCGTGATGTTTGGAATGTTTTTTCATTGCACGGATCCCGCATCGGAGCGGCGAACGAACAGCGCATCGGATTGCGGTGCGACGGCGTCTGAAGCGGTGTCGGACGGGCCAGCAGGCGGTTCCGGATCGGCAGCCAATGCACCATCGGACAGCACTGGTTCTGCAGCGGACCGGCGCACGAACAGACCGCCGGGCTGGGGTCGTTCCGCATCCGGGCCGTCGATCATGCTGCCGGCGAATAGCGGGGCCTCGTGCCAGTCGGTTGGCGGCGCGGCGGCGAAACCGGTGCCGGGCAGCGGGTCGCCGCCAAGCGGCGCCAGCATGGCGACATAGGCGCGGGTCTCGGCCGGTAAGGTCCGGTCCGAGACCAGATATTCGTCGTAGCGCCCCGGACCGGCATTGTAGGCCGCCAACATGGCGGCGACATTGCCGTAGCGGTCATGCATCTCGCGCAGATAGGCGGCGCCGGCGAGGATGTTGTCGCGGGGGTCGAACGGATCGCTGCCGAGAGCATGGCGGGCGCGCAGCGCCGCCCATGTCTCCGGCATGATTTGCATCAGGCCCATGGCGCCTTTCGACGAGACGGCCTGCGGATCGCCGCGGCTTTCGACATGGCGCACGGCGCGGATCCAGCCGGGCGGGATGCCGAAGCGCAGCGAGGCTTCCGCGACATGGGCCGCAAAGGGATCGCGGCTTTCCTGCACGACCGGCGGCGTGGTCTGCGCCAGCGGGCCGGCAGCCGGGACGGCGGCGAGGGTCAGGCCGGAAAGAAGAAGGACGGCGATGCGACGGGCGGCGCAAGCCCGCCCGCCGGCACGATGAGGAACCGAGAACGGCATGGCTCAATCCCGCTCGTCGCGTTTTCTCGGGCGCGACCAGTGCAGGCCCCAGTTCCGGCCCTGCTCGTCGGATTGGAACAGCCGGGCGCGGATCGGCTGTGCGAGGACTGGATCGTCGAGGGCCACCGAGATATAGGTCCCGGCCTTTTCGCCGCTATGGGTCCAGCCGGCGCCGATCTCCGGGCCGTCCTCGCCGTCGAGATGGATCCGGTAATCCGGCGCCTTCTCGACATCGGCATTGTGGGTCGGCACGAAGACCAGTGCGAGGTCGAGCGTGACGGTGCGGACGCGGCCCTCGTAGCCCGATTGCGTGCGGGTGAATTCTCCGATCTGTGGCATGTTATCTCTCCGTGGGTTGGTGGTTGCTGGTGGGATCAGGGGCCGTTTCGGCCCCAGTTGCTGGCCGGCGGAAGCGGCCGTCGCCCGCCGCATCGGTCCAGAGCGGGATCGCGCGGCCGATGACGGCCGCGGCTGGAAGCGATCCGAAGTAGCGGCCGTCGAGACTGTCGCGGACCCCCGGATTCAGCAGGAAGATCTCGTCGCCGCCAATCACCCGGCAGCCACGCCAAACCGGCAGATCGCGGCTTCGGCTGTCGCGGGCGAGCGCGGTGGCGGTCGCGACGCCGTCGACAGTGACAGCGCTGCCGACACGACAAACCTTCTGCCCCGGCAGCGCGGCGACGCGCTTCAGCAGCGGCACGCCGGGGCCGACATAGCCGCGCGCCGTGACGAACCGGGCCAGTGGCTCTGGCGGATCGACCGCGACCAAATCGCCGACGGACGGGTTACCGACGGGCCGCAGGACATAGAGCCCGAGCGGCACGCTGGCCGAGGCGTTCCAGATCAGCCGCGGCGCGATCTCGGTGACGGAAACAGCCCCGGTCACCAGCACGGCGAGTCCGGTTGCGGCAAGATAGGCGGCGCGTTTCCAACTGGTCATGATGCGCCCCCGTGATCCGCAGGATCATCGGTCGTTGCGCTGCCAGTAGCATCGCCGTCGGTCGCGGCATCCCCCGCTACTGTGCTCGTGGACGGGCTGTCGTTAGCGGGCATGTCGTACGGCGACGCGCCGCCGAGGACCGCGTTCAGCGCGGCTTCGGTGCGCAGAATGGCCCGACCGATGGCCTCGGGGATCTGCGGCACCACCGCATCGCCGAAGGCCTCGACGATCAGGCTGGCCGCAGACGTCCCGCGTCTACTGCCGAGCGCAATGCGCGTGCGAGCCATCCAGGCGGAAAGCCCTGCATCCAGCCGTAGGTGATGGGCAATGCCGCCGTTCCAGTCAGGCCATGGCTCCGCAAGATCGCCGCCAGCGCCCGTGCCCCGGCCCATTTGTCCGGCGCCCGGTCCGTCATCGCACCATCCATCGCTCTGGCCATCACCGCGTCCATCGTCGGCGATTTGCGGCGGTCGTAGGCCGGGCTCCAGCCGTCCATGCGGCGGTCCCGCTTCGTCGGGGTGGGCAGGATCTCGGGGGCATGCAGCATCCCCGCATGGCGGCTGTCGTGGCCCTGAAGCTGGCTCAGAACATCGCCCCGACCTCCCCGGTCCGCATCCGACTTCCTTGGCGTGGCGAAGATCATCCGCAGCGGATATGTCGATCCCGCGCCGCCGCCGGCCCCGTCCTTCATCCCGTCCGAAGCCATCGGCGTCGGCAGCGGACGGTTGCGGAACAGGTCGGAGAGACCCGAGTCCTTCATCGCCTTCCGCGCCCCCGATCCGCCTTCCATCCGCATGCCACCCTGCTGGAATTGCGACACGGGCGTGGGCAAGCTGTTCGGGATCGCAGCCGATGAGCCAGGACCGCTTGCGGACATGGTTGGCGCCGATATCCGCAGCACCCACCACGCATGGCCAGCAGGCGTAGCCGAGCGCTTCCAGCTCATCGAGCAGCCGGTCGGCGCCGCGAGTTCGGAGGTTAGCGCTGTTCTCAAAAGCGAACCAGCGAGGGCGGCACTCTCCGACCAGCCGCACGGCCTCGAGGTAGAGGCCCGAGCGTTCGCCCTCGATCCCCTTACCCTTCGTGTTGGCGCTGCTGATGTCCTGGCAGGGCGGCGATCCGACGATGATCTCGGGAAGGCAGCCGAGGTCGGAAACAAGTCGAGCTGCCGTGAGGTCGCGGACATCCGCGTAGAGTCTGACATGCGGGAAGTTCTCCGAATAGAGGATGCGCCGCCATTCGACGATCTCGCAGGCGGCAATGGTGACGAAGCCCGCCCGATGCAGGCCGAGCGACCAGCCGCCCGCGGCGCCGCTGAACAGGTCGAGTACGCGCAACGGCAGGGAAAGGTGGGTGCGACGGGCGCTCATACGCCCACCTTCCGGCGCTTCAGCCATGCGGCATGCTGGGCCCTGGTGTAGGTGCGGAACGGCTCTCCCGCCGCAATGCGGTTGTGGACATGCCGCCAGTGCTCGGGCGAGACGGTGCTGGGATCGATGCCCAGCGCCTCGACGGCATCCACCGCCTGCAGCACCCGCTCGACCTTCGGCCAGCCGCTGATCCGCAGCAGGATCTCGGCGCCCGGACGGACGCAGGGCAGCGTCTGGAACGGCTCGCGCGGCCCGACGGCCCGCAGGATGTCGAGACGCGAGACCACGGTGCCGTACTCGTTGCCCGCCCAGCGCACCAGCGCGAATATGCTGCCGGGCGCGAAGCCGAGGGTCCGGCGCTGGCTGTCGATCCGGTGTTCGGAGCTGGGTCGTCCGAAGCGCAGCCAGTGCTCGACCCGCTTCTCTTGCCAGATCAGGTCAACAAGGGTGAGGGTGGGGTTCTCTGCGGTCTCAAGGCCATTTTCACCGAATGGAACGATCCTGTCCGTCATGACGGCCACCGCGACATCCGATCGGCAGACAAGCGCATCGGGGCGGAGGATATCGTAGGTGCTCGCAGCGGATCGTGGTATCGTCGTGAAAAGCGGATGCATGCTCCTGGGCACGACGGCGGATGCGCGAGCGGGGTCATTCTCCGTCCCCTTCCGACCCGCGCCGGGTCCGAGAATGAGGGGCCGTATCGGCGCCCGAGCGGGGGTTATCCACCGCCCGGCGCGCCCCTACCATGTTAGAGTCTTTTAAGTTAGATAAGTTACGGGCCGGATTCCGTTCGTCGGACCAAAGGCTTGACTGCCCCTGGCACGCCCGAAGTCCCGATATCGGCACGCCTGAAGTCCCGATACCGCCCACAGTTTCGACGCCCGAAGTCCCGATACCGCTCACCGAGTTATCCACAGGCGACTGTGGATAACTCGCAGGAAGGATCCGCAGCATCTCGACGTGATCGACGCGCTCGATCCGCAGCCGGTATCCGGGCAGAGACTGGCGGGCAGCGATGCGGCGAATGTCGCAGGCAAAATCGGCGGGCTTGGCCAGACTGCCCGACTTCGCATGCAGATGCAGGATATCGAAGCACCAGCCCTGCGGCTGACGGCCGGCATGCTTGCGGGCCACGCGGTAGAGCCAGCGCTCGATGCCGCCCTTGAGCCGGAAATAGGCCGGGTCGATGGTCAGCACCAGCGAGCGGTCGAGCACGCCGCGATAGAACCACTCGGGCAGCACGAATTCCATGCCCTCGACCCGGCCCCCGGCTGTCGTCATCTCTTCCCACTCGCCGATCCAGGAGAATTGGTGTCGGCGCCAGTGCTCGCCATGCCGGATCGTGGTCCGGATCACCGTCGACTGCAGCCGCGCCAACGTGCCTTTCAGCAGGCGATAGTCGCGCGCGCCGGTCTGGCGGCCGATGGCGGTCAGGAGCTGGTAGGGGGTGAAACGCAGGAAGCGCGAGGTTTGCAGCCCGGCGTTCTCGGCATCGACGATCTGGCTGGCGGCCCAGATCAGCACGTCGGCATCCCAGATGGTCGCCATGCCGTGCTCGGGAAAGCCCTGGACATGGACCTGGACACCGCCGGATTCATAGTGAATGGGCGTCAGGCGCTTGGTCTTTGCGAGCGAGAAGAACGGACGTTCCATCAGATCGCGCTGATCGCGCGGGCGGACCTCGCCGCCCGTGCCCGTCACCACGAAGGGGCTGAGGCGGCGGCGCTCGCCGGAAAGACGGGTGCGGCGGGACGTTCTCATCGCTGCCCCCTCAGCGCCGGTAGCGGCCGGCATGGGCCGGCGGCGCCACGGCATGGCGCTTGGCGGGCAGCACCGTGCCGCGCGGATCGGAGGTCGAGGTGACGGCGCCGCGCTCGGCCCAGGCCTGCAGGTCGTCGACGGCATAGACCACGCGGCCGCCGAGCTTGTGGAAGACCGGGCCGGTGCCGAAGCTGCGGTGTTTTTCCAACGTCCGGCCGGAGAGGCCGAGGAAATACGCGGCTTCCGGTGTGCGCAGGAAGCGCGGCGGCAGGTCGGTAAGATCGGGCTTCATCGTCGGGCCTCCGTGCGGTTCGCGGGGCCGCTGGCGGGCAGCGGCGTATGGAGGACAGGGTGACGAAGAAGAAACGGCCGCAGGGAGTGCGAAGTTGGGGGTGACTAATTCTCACCCCCCTGGCTGACTCCCAGACCACGAAGCTTGACGTGATGCTATGTCATCCTTACTTGTATCCTTACCGACAGAAAGGACCGCTCCGATGCCGACGGCGACCATCACCTCGAAGGGCCAGATCACCATCCCGCAGAAGGTCCGCCTCGACATGGGCCTGACGCCCGGCGACCGGGTGGATTTCGTGCGCATGGACGACGGCCATTACGCGGTCGTGCCCGCCTCGCATTCGATCCGCGCGCTGAAGGGCATCGTGCCGCGGCCCGACAAGCCGGTGAGCCTCGAGGACATGCAGGCGGCGATCCTGGGCGAAGCGACCGGCGCATGATCGGCATCGATACCAATGTGCTGGTGCGCTATCTGGCGCAGGACGACGCCGCACAGGCGGCCATCGCCACGGAGATCGTCGAGGGCTTTACGCCGGAAGAGCCCGGCTTCGTTTCGCAGGTGGTGCTGGTGGAAACCGTCTGGGTGCTGACGCGTGCCTATCGGATGACGCGCGAGGCCATCGCCGATGCCGTGGAGGTGCTGCTGCGGTCGCGCGAGTTGATCGTGGAGCACACGGAGGCCGGTTATCTGGCGCTGGCCACCTATCGCGCCACCAAGGCGGATTTCGCGGATGCGCTGATCGCGCATGGCGGGCGGCTGGCGGGCTGCAGCGAAACCGTGACCTTCGACCGCGGCGCCGCCAGCCATGCCGGCATGCGGCTGTTCGAATCCTGACAGGCAGCGGCAAGCCCAGCCGCCCCAACGAGGAGGGCGTTGCCGCCGGAGGGTTCATTCAAGCCCGAACTGTTTCGGATTGATCGCGCAAAGGCGCCTGCGGAAGACGGCGGGACCGCGCGTCCTTCCGACGACGCAGGATTACCGAGGTTCCATGCGGGCGGTTCCAGACGTCCAGCGACATCACGGCGTGCGCGGGCAAGGCGGGGTCGATAGGCGCCCCCTACCCGCACGCTGGTGAACCAGCAGCGAGCCCAGCCCCGAGATCGCGATCAACACCAGCCCCGCCAGTGATACGAGATCGGGCCAATCGCCGAAGACGACGATCCCCAGTGCCGTGGCCGAAATCAACTGGCTGTAGACCAGGGGCGCGATCAGGCTGGCCTCGGCCTTCCTGCTGGCCGTGACCAGCAGGAAGTTGCCCAGGGCCGAGCCGACGGCGCTGACCAGAAGAAGCGCAAGCAGGAGCATGTCCGGCGCGGGAAAATCGGCTTGCAGGCCGAAGGGCGTCAAGACGACAGCGCCGATCAACAGTTGCGAGATCAGCAGGAAGCGCGGCCGGAATGTTCCCGCCAGGGTACGGGTCATGACCAGATAGGCGCCGTAGAACGTCCCCGCCGCCAGGGCGAAAGCCATGCCGACGGAACTGCCGAAACCCGGCTTGACGACAAGCATCACGCCGGCGAAGCCGATCGCCAGCAAGAGGCTTCTCTGCGTCGATGGCCGTTCACCCAGGAACAGGATCGCCAGGACATAGGACACGACCGGGCCGACGAAGAAGGCTCCGAAGACATTGGCGATCGGTTCCGTCTTCAGGGCCGTCAGGATGCAGCATATCCCGCAGACGATGAACCCCGCCCTCAGCAGGACGCGCCAGGTCAGCAAGGCCGGCAGTTCCTGCCGGGTCAATCCGCTGAAGGGCAGCAGCATCAGCGCGGCCAGCAAGAACCGCGACCATGCCACGATGAAAGGGTCCACGCCGCCGCTGGTCAGCAGCTTGCCCGCCGTATCCCCGATGACCACGCAGGTCACCGCGACGAAGACTGTCGCGATCAGTCGTAGCAAATCCGGCGTATTGGTCATGATCGTTCTCGGGAAGCGGAATTGAGGCGGGCATCTGGCCCGGGGCAGACCTTGCGACGTTGCGCGAAGGATTGGAAGGCCACCATCCCGACAGCCCCGGCAGCTACTTCCGCCGTCGCCGTCGCAGCAGGCGGCGATAACCGCCCGTGATCATGGCTCGGGCATCCCTGACGAAGCCCATGACCGCGTCACGCAGCGCGGACGTCTTCCAGGCCTCTGCGCTGACCCGGTCGGCACCGTAGATCGCGCCGGCAATCTCGCGATAGCTCGCCCCGCTCATGCGCCCGTCGATGGCCTGCAGCATATGACGTGCCCGTTGGCGCTGACGTTCGGTCAAGCGCCGGTCCGGCGGCACGCTCCGCCGCATGAGAAAGCAGAGGAGGCGCGTGGCGGCCTCGATCCGGTCGAGCCCATCGGCGTCGAGCGGAATGACGACGGCCAGCGGCGCATCCGCATCGACGCCCGCCAGCCGCAAGAGATGCAGGCTCCGGCCGCCGCCGATGTCGCAACGGAAATATGTGCCATCGGCTATCCTGACATCCTTCACCGCGAGAAGGTCGACCAGGTTGCCCTCAGCAGGCAGAACGGAGGGTAGCGCATCCAGCACCAGGCTGCCGGTCTCGCAGGACGGCAGCCAGTAGACCGGCGTATCCACGCAGGACAGTCCCGGCCGAACCGGGAAACGTAAGCCCCCAGCGATTCCGGAACCGAAGGATGCCCGGCGCATCCATTGCCTCTTGCCGCGCGACGGCGCGATAGTCCTGCTGATAGTCCTCGTTGCGCCGCAGCCATTCCCAGGCGAGATCGGGCGCTGCAACTTCGTCAACGAAATCGTAGCTCGGCGAGGATCGCCACTTCGACAGGTCGGGTTTCATATCCATACCCCAAGGTTGAAGCCAGTTCTCGCGCGTTCAGCCAAGGGTTGGAAGTTTTTGTCTGCGCTAATACCCCCTGCCGGGCAAGGAAGGGTGCGGCAGAGGCAAATCGGCGGATTTCTACTTGCGATCAGCGGCCGTCGCGCAACAGCAGCTTGTAGCCGTCTTTTTTCATCCAGCGCGCACGGGCGAGATGGCTGTCGTAGATCCTGCGCGCCCGTTCCGGCTCGCGCTCTGGATCGAGACCGAAGAGGATCTGGACGGCTTCGCGCCAGTCCGCTCCGTCGTCAGCGGAATCGTGCAGCCGCATATAGAGCTTCTGGTGCCGGCGGTCGTAATCGGTCAGTTCCGGGCCGGTCGGCACATCCTCCAGATAGTCTTTTTCCGTCACATCCCTCTCCCGTCCGGGCGGTGATCGCGATGTTTTCCCGCAGCAGCACTATTCCATGCCGGGCCACGTTCCACAACAAACCGTGTTCCACGCGACGGATCCTGCTCCGCATCGTTAATCAGGCACAGTCACCGGGCGCAACTCCGAATGCCTGCACATCGGAGCAAACACCTCGGCATCCGATTTGTAGAGAATACTCCGTGGTTGAATGCTCATCAAGTCACCGATCTGTTGGTGATGAAGATTCGGGAGATATTCGCGCACAATCTGCGGGCGGCGCGGCAAGCCAGAGGCTTGTCGCAGGAAGAGCTCGCGCATCGGGCGGATATCGATCGAACCTATATCAGCTCACTGGAGCGCCGCGTTTACGGCGCCAGCATCGATGTCGTGGATCGCCTGGCCTCGGTCCTGGAAATGGAAGCATCCGACCTGCTTAAGCGGCCTGCGGAAGGCAAACGGCTGCCATCTGCGGAGCCGCCAAAGCCAGACAAGTAGCCCGGAGCGACGCCGCTGCGTTTCCAGCGGGCACCTGCCTGCCGCACAAGCCGGACGCATGAGCCCGCAAGTCAATTTGCCTCGGCGGGATCTCTGGTCCCGGTGGAGGGTCAAGCGGGGCAAAACTCTCCGCTCGCGATCTGGATGGTCCAGCATTCGCCTTCATCGTCGGCCATCATCTGGATCTCGGTACGATCGGCGCTCAGGATCGCGTGCAACCCGCCTTTGGTGAAAATCTCCGGCTCGTCGGCCTCGGCGTCCCATCCGAGGCCCCATGCTTCCTGCACCGTTACCTTGCGGAATCGGCCCTCGGCAAAGGCGGTGGCGAGGGTCGCGGCATTGGCGAGGCGGCGGGCGGTCAGTTCGGCTGTGGTCATGTCCGTTTCTCCCGGTGGGGTGGTTTCCTGCTGCCGCAAGCCCCGCGACGGCGGGGCCAGATTGTCGGCGCCGGCGGCATCAGGCGCTTTCGATCTCGCTCGGGGTATCGAGGAGGAGGTCGGCGGCTTCGGTCATCGCCTGCAGGAGGATGATCTGGGCCAGTTCCTCGTCGGAGGTCTGCATCCATCCTCGGGTGATCCGCTCCAGTTCCTCGAGCCGGTGCGGGTCGCGGCGGATCAGGGCGTTGGCGGCTTCGGCCATCAGTTCGGTCACGGTGGTCGGGTGGTTCATGGTCGCTCTCCGATCTGTGCCCCGGTCCGATCCGGGCGCTTCTGCTGCCCCGACCCCTCGGGCGTTTCCGCCTGGGGCTGTGCGCTTCCGTCGGTGGGGTCAGATCAAGCCTGCCTTCTGAAGCCAGTTGGCGGTGTCAGGGGCGTCGGTTGCGCGGACAATGACCGTCAGGGTCATGCTGTCGCGGCTGGCGCGGGCCTTGACCCCGGTATCGGCGTCCATGCCCATCTCGATGTCCTCGAGATGGATGCGGCTCGCCAGGGGGTTGCCGGGGATGTTGATCTCGAATGTCGCGGTATGCATCGGGCTTGTCTCCGGTTTCCGGGACCGATCCATCCGGCCCCTTCCACCACCCCGGCCCCGCATTGCGGGGAGCATGGCACCGGTGGCTGGCGACCATGTTGGTGCCTTACGAATAGTCTAGCAAAAACAAGGCGCTAACGCAAGCCGATTGTGGCGTTTTCTCCATTATTTTCAGTCAGTTATCGGCATTTCAACTTTCTTCCGCAGCCGCCGAAACGCCCACGGGTGTCCACCCCGTTCGCCGGTGGACACCCGTTCCCTTCCGCTCCGAAGCTAAATACGCCCTTCGCGACCACGCGCCGACGATCACGCAAAGCTCATCGGTAGCGCTGTGGAGCAGCCTCGCTCCCCAGCCCCTTTTTGCCCAAGCCCCTGTTTCTTCTTCAGCGGAGAAGGATGGGGTCGGGGGAAGGCAGCAGGCTCCGCCGGAGGCTTCCCGGCCGGTCGATCCGGTCGGGAAGCCTTCTCTTGCCGGCGTGGCAAAGGCGCGATCCGCCGCAAACATGGAAAAACCCGGCGGCTGGAACCGCCGGGCTCTTGGGCCTCCCGTTCAGGAGGGAATGTCGTCTTCGTCGATGAACCGGCCTTCGTCCTCGTCGTCGGTCCCGGCCTGCGGCGCCCGGCTCAGGAAATCCACCGTCTCGGCGACGATCTCGCAGCCGTAGCGGTCGTTGCCGTCCGCATCCTGCCATTTCGTGTAGTGGATGCGGCCGCGCACCAGCACCTTCGTGCCGGATTCGCAATATTGCCGGATGGTCCGGCCCAGGCCGTTGAAGGCGACGATGCGGTGCCATTCCGCGTCCTCGACCCGATAGCCCTTCTCGTCGCGCACGACCCGGCCTTCCGAATAGCGCGGGCGCGAGGTGACCAGCTTGAAGCGGGTAACGTCGGTGCCGGTGCGGGTGGTGCGGGTCTCGGGGGCCTGGCGGATGGTGCCGGCGAGGATGACGATGTTCTGCATTGTAGGTCTCCGTTGCTTCACAGGAGGGACCATTCCCTCCGACGAGACCCGGCAAAGTCCGTCGGGAGGCACCTGCAACTGCCGCCCCCTTCGGGCGGCAGCTTGCCCGCAAGGCTTCGGAGTGGTGCGGGCAGCCGCGCCCTGCGCGGCAACACGGTCCGGAGCCTTGGGGGTTGCCGGTGAAAACCGCACGGAGTTAGGGGTTCGGACAGGCGGAGGGATTGGTGCGTCCGGGGGCATGACGGGGACATATCGCAGAACGGCGGCGTTCTCGCCGGTGCCGTCCTGTCGGCAAAGCCCCCGGAATCCGCACCTCCCGCGGCGGTGCCGCTTCGCTTCGGTTTGCTGGTCAGCCTCGCGCCCGCGCTATTCGGAAGGCCGGGTCGTTCGGGACGGGAAGGATCGGGCTGTCGGGTCGGGGGCGCGAGATGGCATGACTGCCACCTCATCGGTGCTGGGTTGGACCGTCCGGCGATACTGCGGGGCTGGCAGGAAGCGGGTCGCATCGCGGCGGGCATTCACGGCACGCAATGGCAGGATGCGGAGGGCAAGGATCGATATGGCAGCGGGGTCGGCGGCGATGCAGGATTTCCGCAGCCGGGTGTTGCCGGCCGAAAACAACGACGCGGGCCGGTTCATCAGCGATGACATTCCCCTTTGCGCTGGAGGTCGAGGGCTTGGTGGTGTCAACCGTCTGGTGTTTCCACGGGCGCAGCAGATCGCGGACGCAAGGCGGGACACCGGCACCGTTGACCGCCTGCGGCACCCGGCCTATCATTTGCTGGTCTGAAACAGGTTAGGCTCGGGAAGGTTGGCCCGGCCCCCGCGCCCTGCGGGTCCTTCCGTTGCTGGCGACGGCCCAAGACTATCAAGGCCCTGCGCGGTGCAGGCGCCGATAGAAAGGGCGTGACATGAAACCCAGGATTTCCGTTCTGACACTCGGCGTCGCCGATCTCGAACGATCGCTTTCCTTCTACCGCGACGGGCTTGGGCTGCCCACGAAAGGCATCGTCGGCCAGGAATTCGAGCATGGCGCGGTGGCGTTCTTCGATCTTTCCGGCGGGCTGAAACTTGCGCTCTGGGCACAGGCCGACATCTCCCACGATACCGGATTGCCGATGCGGCCGGTCAGTCCGACCGCCTTCACCATCGGCCACAATGTCATGCGGCGGGAAGAGGTCGATCAAATCATGGACGCTGCCGAACAGGCAGGGGCAGAGATCGTTAAACCTCCGCAGGACACGTTCTACGGCGGCTATGCCGGCTATTTCCGCGACCCCGACGGACATCTGTGGGAAATCGTCTGGAACCCGGACCTGCTTCCGACAGGCGATTGAGTAACCCCCGGAAGCCGCTGACCCCTCACTGGGGCCAGTGGCTCCCGGGACTCCTCGCAGCATCGCCTCTCCCCGCCCCCGGCGTGATCCGGCCGGGCTCCGATAGGGGTGGTCTCCGCCCGTCCGGATCACGCCGCGCCATTCGCGCCGTTCGCATCAGCCATTGGCGCGTCTGCCGATATCTTCGCCTTGTCTTGCGAGCCGGGCCATGCCCGGCGAGCGCGATTTTTTTGGGGGCGTGCGGCAGGGATCGGACGCGCGACGGCCGCCGATCCGATGGACCGGCGGCCGTGATGCTTTGGGCTAGTGTCGAATCCATGGCCGCAGCGGGCGCCAAGATTCACCCGTCCCTGCCGGGCGCCAGGTCAGACGGCGGCAGCGGAACGTGGCCCAGGCGTAAAGCAGCGGCTCCATGCCGTGCCACCAGTCGGCGGCGATGTCGCCGCAACGGCCTTCGAACAGCAGCTTGCCGCGCGCGGTATAAAGCCGGAACTCCACCGGCAGGGCATCGCCTTCTTCGGGTTTGCCGCGTGCGGGAACGCCGTCGGCATCCTCGCCCAGTCCGATGCAACCGCCGTGATGGTCCTTCGTCACAATCCAGCGCATATCAAAATCCTTTCCGTGAAGCTGTGGGGTGTGGCGCCCGCCCCGATGACGGGCACCTTGGGTCGCCAGCCTATGCCGCCGCCTTCCGGTCCCGCTCTTGCAAGGCCGCCATCCGCCGGTTGGTGGTTTGGTAATGCGCCACGTCCAGCTCGATCCCGATCCAGTCGCGGCCCAGCAGATGCGCCGCCGCCAGCGTGGAACCGCTGCCGCTGAACGGGTCCAGAACCAGATCGCCCGGCTGGGTGAACGCGCCGATCAGCTTGCGCAGCGCCGCCACCGGTTTTTGGGTCGGATGCAGCCTGTTGCCGGTATAGGGGAAGTCCAGCACATCGGGCACCGGATGGGCCGGCAGAACCGGATCGCCCTTCGCCAGCAGATAAGCCTGCTCGTGCTCGTAGCGCAGGAACCGCGCGGATGAAGCATAACGCTTGCGAAACACCAGATGCCCGACGATGCGGAAGCCCGCCGCCTTCCAGGCCTCGACAAACAAATCCACCTTGTTCCAGCCGTAGAAGCTGACGCAGAAACCGCCGTCCTTCAGGACCCGGTGCATCTGGGCGAAGGCCGGGCGCAGCCAGCGGGCGTTGTCGTCATTGGCGACGGTGCGGCCCTGCCGGTCGCGGAACCGGGTCACATAGGGCGGATCGGTCAGGATGAAATCCACCGTTCCGCTGTCAAAAGCCTGCATCGCCTCGATGCAATCGGCGTTGATGACGAGGTTACGGGGGGTGCTGGTCTTGCCGGTCATGTCTCTGTCCTTTCGGGTTGGGGCGGAGGGCCCTTGCCCTGATCCGCCGATGGGCCGCGCCTCGCCGGTCTGACTTCGGGAAACGCATGTTTCCCCGGAGGCAGAGCGGCGAGGGCGCAGCCCGACCCGCGGCCGCATGGCTGGCGGTCCTGGGTCGGGGCGCAGGGGGTGGGGCGGCCCGCAGCCGCAGGCGAGGACACGGCCCTGCGCCCCGACGACGCCCTCGGGCGGCGCCTGCCCTTTGACGGCCAGACAGGCGGATGCGTGGCGGACAAATCCTTGAGACAGGAAAGCCGTCGGGCCGGGGGTGAGCCGGGCAAGGCCCGGTCGAACCCCCTGCCCGGCTTCTGCGCAAACACGATCCGCGCCCGGCGCGCGGATCACATCGGATCAAAGTGACATAGCCGGTGTCGGCTGAACGGGGCTGCGAGGAGGCGCTGTCGTTCGACGCAGATCCGGTGAACGCTTCGTGGCCGTCGGTATCAGACCTGCGGCGCCAGTTCTCCGAAGCCGTTCAGGTTCATCAGCGCAGCAATGCCGGTGATCAGCCCGGCGGTGCCGCAGAGCAGTTTCAGCGCGATGGCGGATTCGATGGCATCGTGGGTGACACCATGCACGACGGCATAGCCGGCGATCATCGCCGGGATCACGAACACGGCCCGCGCCAGCAGGCAGAGAATCGGATTCCTCGCCTTGAACAGCACCGCGAGCACCAGCCCCACCGACAGCAACGCTACGGTGGCTGCGACCAAGGCCGAGAGCAGGAATCCGGCCTCCGTCGCATGAATGAGACGGAATGTCTCGACCGCGACCATCACCGGCAGTGCATAGATGGCCAGATACCAGGCGATGACGCAGGTGAGCGCGGTGAGCATGACGGCCAGCAGGATCAGCGTCATGGAAGCCTCCGGACCAAGGGGATCGGGAATCGTGCACGACAGGCGGCCAGAAGATAATGCGCTCGCGCCTGCGACCAGGGTTCACTACGCCGTTGCTGCGGATAGCAGCATTCCCAAGACCCTGCGACGGGTCAAGCCGACAGGCGGAAGGCTAAGGAGATGATGCGGATAGGCGCCCAAGACGGTCACCGATCAGCGACAAGCCGCCAACTCGCGTGCTTGTCGTGGAGGCTCGGACCCCTCACCCCCTCCGCAGGATCTTCTCCATCGGCTTTCCCTTGGCCAGTTCGTCGATCAGCTTGTCCAGATAGCGGATCTCCCGCATGAGCGGATCCTCGATCTCCTCGACCCGGACGCCGCAGACCACGCCCTTGATCAGGAAGCGCGCCGGGTTCATGTGCGGGGCCTCGGTGAAGAAACTCTCGAAATCCGTCCGGTCTTCCAGCCGGGCCGTCAGGTCCTCCGGACTGTAGCCGGTCAGCCAGAGGATGATCTCGTCGACCTCGGCCCCGGTCCGGCCCTTCTTCTCCGCCTTGCCCACGTAATGCGGATATACGCTGGCAAAGCTGGTGGTGAAGATCCTGTGCCTGGTCATGTTGCCTCCCAGGTTCTGGCGATGCGCATCATACCCTAACCGAACCGCCCCTGCGCGTCGGGCCATGTCCAAATGGTCTCGTCGGCGAGGATCGCATCCACGACCGCTTCCGCCCTCGACCGGGCGCTCTGCTTGTCGCCCATCGCCATATGCCGGATCTCGATCTCGACCAGAAACACGACGACCTCATCGGGGGACGTTCCCCGGCGCAGTTGCGAGGCCGCCGAGATCAGATAGCCGTCATATTCGTCCGCAAAGGACAGGTTGGCTTCGTCGTCCCATCTGCCCGGCCGGCCTTCCGGGTCCAGCAATCCGATGGGATCCCAGAGCGACCAGCCGATATCGCGCAGCTTCGACAACTTGATCCGGGGGTGCGGTGCGATCTCGGTCATGGGGGCGTCGTGGCAAGAGTCGGGCGGATGGTCAGCTTCGCGCAGGCCGGGGAAGGGTCGCAACGGGAGACGTTGCTAATCCTTCGGCGCCTTCGGCCTCGGCTGATGCAACCGCCGCCGCGCGTTCGCACGAAAGGCATTGCGCAGATCCTTGTTGATCAAGTCGAGATCGAACCATTCCGGATCGAAATGCCCGCCCGCCCATCGCAGCGTGGAGCGATGGTCATCGTGCGTCGGGTCGCGGATGATCCCGAGGAAATCCTCGTAGCCCCACGGCCCGCCGACGTCCTCGGGCGGCCTTGCCCGCGCGCCCTCCAGGCAGAGGGCATGACGTGGCGCCGGGTCGAGCGCCAGCCAATCCTCGATCCGGATCAGGTGCGCCCAACCGTCTCCGAAATCATAGGCATAGGGGCGCCTCGAAAAATTGCCCTGACCTTTCTGCCGGGATAGACATCGGAGGGCATGTGGCTGCTGGAGCGTGACAATGGCGCAGATGGGTTTCTTTGATCTTTCAGACCGCTACGCAAGCCTGGATGCCAAGCGGGACCCGCTGGTCGAGATCGATGCCATCGTGCCGTGGGAGGAGTTCAGGCCGACGCTTGAAGGTGTCTGGCGCAAGCCTGAGGCGGCGCGCAAATCGCGGGCTGGGCGCAAGCCGATGGACGCGGTGGTGATGTTCAAGACGCTGGTTCTGGGCGCCCTCTACAACCTGTCCGACGACCAGATCGAGTATCAGGTCCGCGACCGGCTGTCCTTCATGCGGTTCCTTGGTCTGGGACTGGAGGACCGCGTACCCGATGCCAAGACCGTCTGGCTCTATCGCGAGGGGCTGGCGCAGGCGGGCATGGTCGAGGCGCTGTTTCAGCAGTTCGACGGCTATCTGGCGCGGCAGGGCTACATCGCGCGGGGCGGCCAGATCCTGGATGCCTCCATCGTGCCGGTGCCGAAGAACCACAACACGCGGGATGAAAACCGAGCGATCAAGGCCGGCGAGGAGCCCGAGAGCTGGTCCGACAAGCCGGCCAAGCGAT
>NZ_VCBQ01000045.1:0-41022 GCF_006386455.1 Paracoccus sp. FO-3
GTCGGTTCCATCGGTCGGGTCAGTGCCATCCGTGGGGTCGGTCCCGTCGGTCGGATCCGTGCCATCCGTCGGGTCGGTTCCATCGGTCGGATCGGTGCCGTCCGTCGGGTCGGTTCCGTCAGTCGGATCCGTGCCATCCGTCGGATCAGTCCCGTCAGTCGGGTCCGTGCCATCCGTTGGATCGGTCGTATCCGTCGGATTCGACGAATCGCCCGAGTTGCCGATGATGGTGCCGCCGCCGATGGCCGCCAGGGCGGCGGAACCCAAGGCCCAGACGCTGGCGGCGCCATCGTCGAACATGCCGGCGCCAAGGCCGGCCGCCGCCTCTTCGTCGCCATCCGCCAGGATGACCGTGCCGTCGCCCAGGACCAGCCGATGGGCCGTGCCGTCGGCCGCGGCCATGTAGAAGTCCTTGATCAGGAACTCGTCGCCACTGTTCATCCGCACGATCAAGTCGCTGCCGGACCTGAGATAACCGCCGACAGCCGCCGGTAACGCCGGAATGGTGACATCGATCAGCGTGCCAGCCTGAATGATGCTTTGAGCCATGGAATCATCCTTTTGGGGCGGCCCTGGAGCAACGCGGGCCAAGGTAGAGATTTGGTATAGGGTCATATACGATAGTATGTGCAAATAACACATACTAAAGGACAGTCAAGCCACGACGGATCGCATTCGACGATTCGCTGCCGGACAGGGGGAAGGCGCGCGATCCGGTCGCTCTTGCCGCGCCATCGCCCTTTGGCCAGAATCGCGTCGTTGCCGGGTTCACGAGGAAAGACATGACCGAGATTGCCGATACCGAGGGCCAGGAACCGGGCGAGCTTGCCCCGCTGCCGGCGGGGATGCGCAAGGATCTGGCCAATTCGGTTCGCCCCATCCTGCAGGCCCTGGCGCGGGTGATCGCCACCGACAGGCGCGCGGTGGTGCTGGCCAACCAGCGGGGCGAGATCCTGCTGGCGAATCGCTCGGCCCAGCAACTGGGGATCGGGCAGGACGAACTGACCGCGCGGCTGGATTGGGCCGGGGCCTGCGCCCGCGCCCGGCGCTCGGGCAGCGTCTCGGCGCAATGGACCGAGAACGGCCAGAGCTTCGCGGGCGAGGTGGTGCATGTCCCCCTGGGCCCGGCCGAGGGCTATCTGCTGCGGCTGGCCGAAAGCGACCAGGAATCGACCTGGCTGCGCAACCGCGCGCGCTCGGCCATGCTGATGCGGGTGGCCCATGACCTGCGCACGCCGATCCAGTCGCTGCTGGCCTCGGCCGAGGCGCTGATGCAGGGGCCGGGCCGGGCCGCAGCGCCCGAGGACGCCGGCGCCAGGATGCGCCGCGCCGCCGAACTGGCGCTCGACCATATCAGCAACGTGCTGGCCGTGATCCGCGGCGAACAGAACCCGCGCGGCATCCAGCCGGACGAGGATTTCCGCATCGTCGAGGAAGTGGGCAGCCTGGTTGCCCTGGTCGAGCCGATCGCCAGCGCGCGCGCGACCGAGGTGCAGCTGACCGTCGACGCGCCGCCCGACCTGACGCTGCGCGGCCCGCTGCGCTTCGTGCGGGCGCTGTGCCAGAACCTGATCGACAACTCGGTCAACCATGGCGGCGGACGGGTGGAATTGCGGCTGTCCTGCGCGCCCCTGGCCGATCCGCTGCCCGGCGACGAGCCGGCGGCCGAGATCTGGCGCGTCGGGATCGAGCTTCTGGACGAAGGGGGCGGGCTGCCGCCGGCGCAAAAGGCCCGCCTGGCCAAGGCGCTGGGATTGCCGCTGGACGAGGCGGCCGTGCCGGCGACGGCCCCGGAGCAGCGCCCCTCGGCGGGGCTGAACGTGCTGGCCCATGCGCTGAAACAGCTGGGCGGCCGGATCGAGATCCAGGACCGCGGCAGCGACGGCCTGGCCCTGCCGCCCGGAAGCCCCGGCCGGGTCATCGGCACCATCTTCCGCGTCAGCTTCAGCCTGCCGCGCGCGCCCGACATGCGCCGCCAACCGCCGGCCGGGCCGGCGCAGCCGCAGCAGGCGCTGGCGGGCCGGATGCTGATGCTGGTCGAGGACAGCCCGGCCAGCCGCGACTGGCTAAGCCACCTTCTGCAAAGCTTCGGCGCCGAGGTGGTGGTGGCGGGCAGCGGCCCCGAGGCACTGGCGATGCTGTCGCGCGATGCGCTGGCCGGCCGGGTCGAGCTGGTGCTGACCGACGTCACCCTGCCCCGGATGAGCGGGATCGAGTTCGCCGCCCGGCTCAAGGCCGGGGATCCGGCCTCGGCGGCGCGCTGGCAGGGCAAGGTGGTCGGGCTGACCGCCCATGCCGATGACCGCATCAAGAAGGCGTGCCGCCAGGCGGGGATGGTCTGTGTGCTGGAAAAGCCGATTCGCCCCGATACGCTGCGCGACGCCCTGGCCGGAATCCTGGCGGGCGCGCCGTCGCGGCAGACCCCCGGCGCGGCGCCGACCTGCTGCAAGGATGCTGCCGTCGACCCGGCCGCGGCCGCCGATCTTGCCGAGCGCGTGGGCCCCGAGGCGGCGCGCGGCTTCATGCTGCGGGCCCTGGCCGAAGCGCAATCCGTGCTGGACGAGCTGCGCCAGGAAGGCGTCGGCAAGGATACCGGGCGGCGGCTGCACGCCGCCACCGGCGCCAGCGGGCTGACCGGGCTGGTCCTGGTCGAGCGGCGCCTGCGCGCCATCGAAAAGGCGGTCGAGGCGGGCCAGCCGGACCTGGAGCCGCTGTTCGCGCCCCTGGACGAGGCGCTGATGCAAAGCCGCCGGTCGGTCGAGGAGATGGCGTGAACGGGCTGTTCTCTGCCCGCGCGATGGGATACCTTGATCCTGCCGTGGGTAAGGGGGATGTGATTGCACCGGCATCACGCCGTTTCTGGATGTCACTCGACGGACCGCCGCCCCTGGGCGGGCGGCGATGCCGAAAGCAGAAACCATGAATGAACAACAAGAAAACACATTGCGGGTGCTGATCGCGGACGATCACGCCATGATCCTGGAGATGCTCGAGATGTATCTGACCGGCGTCCCGGATATCGAGGTCGAGACCGTGCCCGACCTGCCCGCGGCGCTGGAGGCCATCGACCGCCACGGCCCCTTTGACCTGGTGCTGGTCGACCTGGACATGCCCGGCATGGATGGCGTCGCCGGGCTGGGCAAGGCGCTGGAGCATAATGGCGGCAAGCCGGTCGGCATCCTGACCAGCAACCCCCCGTCGCGCGTGATCGAAGAGACCATGGCGCTTGGCGGGGCGGGGATCGTGCTCAAGACCACCTCGCTCAAGAACCTGGCCAACGAGATCCGCTTCATGGCGGGCGGCGGGCGCTATCTGCCGATCGAACTGGTGAAAACCCGCCAGCAGGCGCAAGAGGAACAGGGCACACTGCTGTCGCGGCGCGAATCCGAGGTGCTGGGCCTTTTGGCCGAAGGCAAGCTGAACCGCGAGATCGGCGTGGCGCTGAACCTGGCCGAACCCACGGTCAAGATGCATGTCAAGGCCGTCTGCAAGAAGCTGGGCGTCAGCAACCGGACGCAGGCGGTCATCGCCGCGCGCGACCGCAAGCTGATCTGAGACCGCCAACTCCATGCCAAAGCCCGTCATCGTCTTTGCCGGCGCCGTCTATCCGGGCCAGTTCGGCCCGCTTTGCGACTATCTGCGCCAGGCGGGCATGGCCGAGACCTATTTCCTGACGACGCCCGGCCATCGCCAGCGCCATCAGGACAGGGGCGCGCATATCCTGGCCTTCCAGCCCGACGGTCCCATCACCGGCCCGCAAGGCTATTACTATACCGCCAAGCTGGAACGCTCGGCCCGGATCGGGCGTGGGTTGCTGTCGGCGCTGCGCGAATTCCAGAAAAGCCGCCCCATCGACGTGATTGTGGCCCATTCGCTGTGGGGCGCGCCGCATTTCCTTTATGACGAGATCGACGCGGCCATCGTCAGCTATGTCGAGTTTCCCAGCTTCCGGGCGCATGGCTGGGATCCGGCCTATCCGCCCGACCTGTCGCAGCGCATGAGCGACAAGAACACCGAGATGCTGCATTTCCACCAGGCGCTGCGCAGCGACCTGGTGATCTGTCCCAGCCATCATGCCAAGACGATGTTCCCGCCCGCCCTGCGCGGCAATATCGAGGTGCAGCTGGAAGGGCTGGACTTCGGCCCGGCCTTTGCGCCGCCCCCCGGCCCGCGCCCGTTCACCATCGGCTTTTCGGCGCGCGACCTTTCCAGCGCCAAGGGGTTCGATAGCTTCGTGCGGATCGTGGACCGGCTGGCGCGCGAAGGCTTCGATGCCCGGTTCATCGCCCTGGGCGGGGCGGACGGCTCGACCTATGGCTACGAGCAGCAATGGGTGCAGCGCCGATATGGCGGCGAGGTGGCGGATTTCTGCACCCATCTGATGCGGGAATTTCCCGCCGCCGCCGCGGTGCTGGAACGGCCCGGCAAGCTGCCCTACCAGGATTTCGTGCGCGAACTGTCGCAGATCGACCTGTTCCTTTATCCGCTGCGCCACGGCGTGGCGAATTGGGGATTGCTGGAAATCCTGGGCCGGGGCGGATGCGTGATCGCGCCCGACCGCGGCTATCCGGCGGAACTGATCCGCGACGATGTCAACGGCATCCTGCTGCCCGACGACATCGGCCGCTGGCTGGACACGATCCGGGCGCTCAGGGACGATGCCGCAAGGCGGGCGCGGCTTGGCCGGGCGGCGCGCGTCCTGGGCCAGGCCCATACGCTGCAATCCGTGGCGCCGCGCTACATGACGCTGTTCCGGCAGGCGATGGACAATCGCGCCCGCCGACTTGGCGCGGCGTCAAAACCTTGCGTTGACGGATAGGCCGAAGACCTGCCGCTTGTCCTGGGGCTGGTGCCGGACCGGCACCGCGGCATAAAGCGAGACCGGCGTACTGGCCACGTCGAAGGTCAGCGACAGGCCGATGCTGCTGCGGATATGCGCCTTGTCGTCGATGCGCCCGCCCAGCGTATCGTCGAGCGCCCAGACCGAGCCGAGATCGGCGAATATCCCGCCGCGCAGGGCGGTGCCCATCACCTTGCCCAGCTCGTGCTGCACCTCGGCCGAGAGGATCAGGTGGCGGTTGCCGCCCAGGAAATCATCGCCATCGGCCGGACCGATGCCGCGCGGGGCGAAGCCGCGAAAACTGTCGCCGCCCGGAAACACCCGGTCCAGCGCGGTCGTGTCGTTGCCCGACAGCCCGGCGACGATGCCGCCGTCCAGCCCCAGCATCAACACGGTGCCGCCCGCCAGCACATGGCGCGCATCCAGTTCCAGCCGGGTTTCCGAGATCGGGCTGGATGTGCCCAGGTTCCACAGGAATTGCTCGAACTGCACGAACAGGCCGCCGGTTTTCCCCCCTGCCCGGTCGCCATGGCTGAAGCTCAGGCGCAGGAAGGGCGCGTCAAGCTGGCCTTGTTCCCGTTGCAGCAGCGGGCTGGCATCGGCATCCAGCCCGAACAGCCTGTGGTCGCGCCAGCCGATGCCGTATTCGATGCGCGTGGCCTCGTCCGGCGTCGCGGCCAGGTAGAACTCGGCCTGGTGGCTGCGCATGGAGAACGCCAGGTCGCTGAAATTGCTGCGCTGGCCCAGGATGTCGATGCCGAAATGCAGCCCCGGCCGGAAAGCGTCGGCGCGATAGAGGCTGATGTCGAAGCTTTTGGCGTCGCGGCTGAAATCGCCATGCACGGCGGCGAAGGTATTGGGCAGCAGGTTGTATTGCTCATAGGACAGGCTGCCGGTCAGGCTGCGGTCGTTCACCCATGAGATCGCCGCCTCGATCCGGCCCGGCCTCTGCTCGACCTCAGTCACGTCGATGACCAGCGCATCCCCCTGCCCGCTCACCGAGACGCGCTCGAACACGCCGGTGGACATCAGGCAGCGCTCGACCCCGGCCAGGTCCGCCGCCTCCAGCGCAATGCCGTCAAGCGCCCCGCAGGCGCGGCGGATGTCGTCCTGGGGGACGAACTCGGCGCCGCGCACCTCGACCCGGTCATAGACCCGCGCCGCGGCGGGCAGGGTCAGCGCGCCCAGAAGCAGGGTGGCGGCTAGGGATGTCCTGGACAGGCGGGTCGGATCATGGCGCATGGGAAAATCGCATCGTTTCAAGGGTTAGCGCAGCCTTGCGCGCAGCAGGGGGCGGATCAGGTAGCTGAGGATGGATTGCTTGCCGCTTTCGATGTCCACCTGCGCCACCATGCCGGGGCGGATCGGGTATTCTTCGCCGAACCGCTCCAGATAGCTGCGCTCGGTCTGGACCATGACGCGATAGAAGTCCTGCGGGCCGGTCGCGGTTTCCTCCTCGACCGTATCCTCGGAGATCTGCGTGACGCGCCCGCGCAGGTCGCCATAGACCGCAAAGTCATAGGCGGTGATCTTGACGCTGGCCGGCATGTCCGGGGCGATGAAGGCCACGTCGCGGGGCAGGATCTTGGTCTCGATCAGCAACTGGTCGTCGATGGGCGTGATCTCCATGATCGCCTCGCCGGGCTGGACGACGCCGCCCAGGGTGGTGATGGTGATGTTGTTGATCCGCCCCTCGACCGGGGAACGGATGACGGTGCGGCGCAGCTCGTCCTCCTTGCGCACCAGATCCTGCTGCAGCTGGGTCAGCTTGGCCCGGCGCTCGGCCAGGTCGCGATAGGCGTCCTGGACATAGCCGTTGCGCGCCTCGCTGATCTTGCCGTCAAGCTCGGCGCTTTTCTGTCGCAGTTGCAGCAGGTCGATGCGGCTGACCGAGCCGCTGGCGGCCAGCGGCTGAAGGATGTCCAGCTGTTCCTGGACCGAGACGCGCTCCTGCTCCAGCGCGGCAAGCGAGGATTCCAGCCGGGTGCGCCGGGCCTTGAACAGCCGCAATTCGGTCTGCTGCGTCTCGGTCGGATCGGGGCCGAAATCCAGCACCGGCTTTTCCAGGACTTCGGCCTCCAGCCGCGCCACCTCGGCCTCCAGGGCCTCGATCTCGGATTGCACGGCCAGGAAGGCGGCGCGCGGGCGCGTCGCGTCCAGATGGGCGATGACCTGGTCCTGCCGGACCACGTCGCCTTCGGCGACCGGCAATTCGGCGAGAATGCCGCCCTCCAGGCTCTGGATCGTCTGCAACCGGCGCAGCGGAATGACCCGGCCGTCGCCGCGGGTGATCTGGTCGATCTGGGCCAGGGCGGCCCAGACCACGGCGACGATCACCGCCAGAAAGACGATCTGGATGGTCCATCTTGCCTGCCGCAGCACCAGCCGCCGATAACTTCCGTCGATATGGCTGGCGCTGACGGAATCGTCACCGTTCATGTCACCACGTGAACGGGCGCCTGCTGCACCCTGTTCGCCCTGGCCGCATTGAGGATCTGCATCAGATCCCCGTCACGGACGACCCGCCCGTCCTTCAGCACCACCGCCCGGCTGGCCAGCCCCAGCACTTCGCGCTTGTGGGTCGAGATGATGGCCGTCCGCCCCTCCAGCCATTCCCGCAGGAAGGCGATGACCTTGGCCTCGGTCACATGGTCGAAGGCCGAGGTCGGCTCGTCCAGCAGCACGATGCGCGGATCCTGCAGGATGACCCGCGCCAGGCCGATGGCCTGCTTCTGCCCGCCCGAGACATTGGCATTGCTGTAGATCTGCAGGTCCAGGCCGCGGACATGGCGGCGGACATAGCCGCCAAGCCCCACCGCATCCAGCGCGGCCAGCAGTTCCTCGTCGCTGTGCAGGCCGTGATCCAGCAGCAGGTTGTCGCGCAGGGTGCCCTGGAACAGCGCGACGTTCTGCGGCAGGTAGCCGATCTGCCGGCGACGGTCGATCGGGTCGATCTGGCTAAGCGCGAGGTTGTCGACCAGCACCGCCCCGTCCTGCGGATCGGTCAGCCCGGCCAGCAGGCGCAAGAGCGTGGACTTGCCCGCGCCGTTCCCGCCCAGAAGCGCGATCTTTTCCCCCGCCGCCAGGGTCAGCGCCGGAATGCTGACGACCGGCGCGGCCTCGGGGTCGTGGCGATAGCCGACCTCTTCCAGCCGGTATTCGCCCGACAAGGCCGGGGCGCGGACGTAATGGCGGTCGGCGGGACGCTCGACCGGGGTCTTCATGATCTCGTCCAGCCCCTCCATCGCGGCGCGGACATGCTGCCAGCGCGCCAGAAGCCCCGCGACCTGCCCCATCGGCGCCAGCGTGCGGCTGGACAGAAGCGTGCAGGCGATCAGGCTGCCTACCGTCAGGTCGCCCGAACTGATCAGGTAGACCCCGACGATGATGATGCCGGCATAGGCGAATTTCTGCACCGAGCTGACCAGCTGCGTCATCAGGTTGGTCAGCCCTCGGGTCTTGACCGCCGTCGTCGCCATGGTCGCGGTCAATTGCGCATAGGCGCGCTGCAACCGCCCCTCGGCCCGCGCCGCCTTGACGGTTTCCAGGTTCGAGACGGTTTCCAGCAGCAGCCCGTTCAAGGCCGCCGCCTCGCGGGTGCTTTCGCGCGAGGCGCGGCCCAGGCGACGCTGCAGCACCAGGCCGGGCAGGACGGTCAGCACCACCGCCGCCACCACGACCAGCGCCAGCGCGCCGCCCAGCCAGGCCAAGACGCCGATGAAGATGATGACGAAGGGAATGTCGCAAAGCGCCGTGACGGTACCCGAGGTGAAGAATTCGCGCACCGTGGCAAAGTCGCGGACCTGGTTGGCGAATACGCCGGTCGATTTCGGCTGATGCGCCAGCCGCAGGTTCGACACCCGGTCGAAAAGCTGCGCCGACAGCCGCAGGTCCAGGTCGCGCCCCGACACGTCGATCAGCGAGGCGCGCATGATCCGCAGCAGGATCTCCAGCACGATGGCGATGCCCACGCCGCTGGCCAGGATCCACAGGGTGTCGAACGCCTGGTTCGGCACCACGCGGTCATAGACCTGCATCGAGAACAGCGCCGTGGCGATGGCCAGCAGGTTGGCCACGAACGAGGCGATGATGACATCGCGATAGATCGGCCAGTTGTCCAGCACCGGGCCGATGATCCAGTGCCGCTTTTCGCCATCGGTCTTGTCCAGCCGGTCCGCGACGATGTCGATGGGCTTGGACACCAGGATGCGCCCGTCATGGCGTTCGGCCAGTTCCTCGGCCGTCCAGACCGCCCGGCCGCCGCCGGTGGCGGGCAGGATCAGGCTGGCCTGGCCGTCGTGCATCGCCTCGAGGATGACGGTGCTGCCGTCGCGCAGGAACAAAAGCGCGGGCAGGCCGTGTTCGGGAAAGCCGGCCAGGGGCTCGTTGCTGATGCGGCAGCTCATGTTGGCGCGGCGCAGGGCCAGCGCAGCAAGCCGGGGCGGCAGGCTTTCGCCGCGGGCGCGGGGCAGCCCGTCGGTCAGCCGCTCGGCCGAGGCCGAGACGCCATGGACGCGGCAAAGCTCGACAAGACCCAGGACCAGGGGGTCCGTCGCCGGGGATTGGGGGTCATGCTTGGATGCGCTCAACGGTTTCAGCCTCCCGCGGAATTGGCGAGGATGAGCGTGCCCAGCACGCCGAGGTCATGTGCCGCCTGGTATTCGGTGCGCTTTCTGGCGTCATAGGTGGCAATGCTGTCGATCTGCGCGTCGTAGAGGTCGCGCCCGGTGGTCAGCAGGTCGATCAGTTCCCGCTGGCCGCCGACGAATTGCTCTTCATAGCTGTCCAGCACCTGCTGCGCCTGCGCCAGCTGGCGGGATTGCGACGCCTCGCTGGCCCGCAGCACGCGCACGCGCTCGACCGCGCTTTGGGCACCGTTGGCCAGGTTGCGCCGGATCGCCTCCATGTTGGAGCGCGCCGCATCCGCCTCGAGCTGCGCCGACTGGATCTGCCGGCCGCTGAAGCTGCCCGCGTTCAGGTCGACGCCGGCGGCCAGCCCGACCGCGGTGCGGCTGCGCCCGCCATCCAGGTCGGCGCGGCCCTGCGCTTGCAGGCGGATCACCGGCAGCCGTTCGGCCCGCGCCAGGGCGATCCCGGCCTCGGCCACGCCCAGCTCCGCGTTCGCGGCGATGAAATCCGGCGACAGGCGGACCGCCGCCTCGACCGCATCGGCCTTGGCGTAGCGGCCGGCAAAGCCCAGCTCCGGCGGCTTGGCGATGCTGCCCGGCGCCCGCCCCATCAGGAAGGCAAGCTGCGAAAGCGCCAGCCCGCGTTCGCTGGTCAGCTGGTCCAGCCGCTCCTCGGTCCGGGCAATTTCCAGCTCCGCCCGCGCGACCTCTCCGCTGTCGCCCAGCCCGCCCTGGGCGCGGGCCGCGGCATGTTCCGCGATCCGCTGGGCAAAGCCCAGATAGTCGCGGGTGCGGGCGATCTTCCTGTCCAGCACCTCGATGTCGAGATAGAAGTTCGAAACCTCCAGCGTCAGCTGCTCGATCCCCATCTTCAGCTCGGAGACGGATTTCACCCGCTCCTGCGAGGTGCTGGCGATCAGGTTGCGCACCCGGCCCCAGTCATACAGCACCTGCGAGACCGTCAGCGTCACCCCGGCGCCGTTGGCATCGGTGGTGTTGGTATCGGCCGAAATGCTGAACTGCGGATAGCGCTGGTCCCTGGCCGCCTCGATGTCGACCGAGCGGCGCGCGACCTGCTGGCGCATCGCCGTGATCCCCGGATCGCGTTCCGAAGCGACAAGGACGGCCTGGGGCAAGGTGGTGGCCTGCACGGCGGCGGGCGTGCCACCCAGAACGGCAAGGATCAGGGCCAGGGCCGCAACGCGGCGCCTTCTGGAAAAGAACCGGGTTTCAAAGCCGCTGGGCAGCGCAAGGCGCGACAGATTATGTCTTATAAGAATCATGGATGGCATCCGCCGGATCTTCTTCGCAAGGCCGCGCATGTCGGCGGTTCTGTGGCTTTACTTCGGACAAAACAGTTCGTTGTGGCAAGAGGGCAGCGCCAATATGCACAGGATGAACGGCTCGTCCATTTGCCTTAAAAGACTAATTTACGCATTATCTCCGCGCTGCGTATGCTCGCAGGTCGGCTGTCAGTGGTTGTCGTCGTCGCCCGGGAACAGGCCAAGCTGGCCCAGCAGCCCGCCGCCGCCCAGAAGCGACGAGGCGGCTTCGCTCTCGACCGCATCTTCTCCGAACAGCGTGGCGAGCGCGTTTTCGACGGCCGCATCCGCCGCAAAAAGCCCTCCCTCGCCGATTTCCGCGCCGATCGGGTCCAGCAGCGCCGCCAAGGGGTCGGTCACGCCGCCCGTCGCCCGTTCGCCGCTGTCGATGATCTCGTTGAGCAGGCTGTCCACCTCGGGATCATGGCCGGCCAGGGCGTCGCTGGCCGCCGCCTGGGGCTGGGCCAGGGCCGCTTCCAGCCCGACCACGCCCAGAAGGCCGCCCACCAGGTCGTCGGTCAGGGGGGGCTCGGCCGCGGGGTCGATGCCGAAGACATCCTGGTCCGAGAGTAATTCATGAAACAGCAGGTCCGTCACCATGTCCGATGCGTCGAACACCGCGCCGGCGATGGACGGATCGCCGCCGATCAGGCTTTCCAGGAAGCCGTCGTCATCGCCATGCTCTTCCCCGGTCGGGGCCCCGGCCGAAAGCTGCGGTTCCTGGCCGGCGCCTGCTGCCAGCAGCCCGGTCAACTCGTCCAGCAGGCCGCCGGCCAGCGGCAATGCCGGATCCGAGCCTGAAGCCGGCTCTGGCGCGGCTTGCCCGGCGATCCCGGCCGCGATTCCCCCCAGCAGGCCGCCCTCGCCGGCGACGGGGCCAAGAACGTCCTGCACCAGGTCAAGCCCGGCGGATAGCGCGCCATCCTCGTCCAGGATCGGTTCGCCGGTCCCCACCGCATCGGCGACCGCGCCCAGCACGCCCGTCGCCAGAGCGCCTTCCTCCGACACGGGTTCAGCCAGCGAAGCGGCAAGCGCGCCGGGTTCTTCCAGAACCGGCGCAGGCGATGCCTGGGCCGGGACCGTGGCGCTTGACGCGCTTCCCCTGCCCAGCAGGCTGCCGGTCAGGCCGCCCAGCAGACCACCCTGTCCAAGGATCGGACCCAGCAGACCGCCCTCCCCCAGGATCGGGGCCGTGATGCCGCCCAGCAACCCGTCTTCGGCCAGGATGGGCGCCGTGATGCCACCCAGCAGCCCGCTTTCACCCAGGATCGGCTCCAGCAAGCCTTCCTGGACGACCCCCACCACGCTGCCGAGCGCACTGTCCTCGCCTAGGATGGGATCAAGGACCGCGCCCAGCAAGCCGTCGGGCCCCAGGATCGGATCGACAAGCGAATCCGTCACCGTGCCCAGCAACCCATCAGCACCGAGGATGGGCGAGACAAGGCTGTCGACCAATCCATCCTCGCCCAGGACGGGGGCCAGGACTTCGCCCACCAACCCATCAGGCCCCAGGATCGGATCGAGCAGCGAATCCGTCACCGTGCCCAGAACCCCATCGGGACCGAGAATGGGGGAAACGAGGCTGTCGACCAGTCCATCCTCGCCCAGGACGGGGGCAAGGACGTTGCCCACCAGCCCGTCGGGCCCCAGGATCGGATCGAGCAGCGAATCCGTCACCGTGCCCAGCAGCCCCTCGGGGCCGAGAATGGGCGAGACGAGGCTGTCGATCAGGCCACCCTCGCCCAGGATGGGGGTGACGAGATTGTCCAGCAGCCCGTCCTTGCCCAGGATGGGGTTCAGCAGATCGCTCACCAGCCCGTCCGGGCCAAGGATCGGGTCGACCAGCGAATCCGTCACCGTGCCCAGCAGCCCGTCGGCGCCGAGGATGGGCGAGACGAGGCTGTCGACCAGCCCGTCCTCGCCCAGAAGCGACCCGTCCGCCTCGGAAGGCGCATCTTCGGCAACCGTCCCGTCCTGGGCGACAGGGCCCGCATCGGCCGCCGCAGCCGTCGGCCCATCGCCCGCAACGACGCGCGAAGGCGCAGCGGCCACGCGATCCGTGACCGGCGCGGCAGCCGGCGGCTCCGCCGCGGGCAAGGTGGTGTTGACGGCCGCGCGAATCGACAATTCGCCCGCCTCCTGATCGCCGATCCTGCCCAGGGGCGGCGCAAAGGCGGCCACGCTGTCGGCAGCCGGCGTGCCGCCGCCGGATGCTGCGGCATCAGCCTGCGGCACCTGCGACGCGCCCGCCGGCACGGCCGATTGCGCCACGGCGAACGCGCCGGCAGGCGCCATGCTGGCGAAGGTTTCCGCCCCCGCAACCGCCCGGTCGCCGGCAAGGTCCGGGGCTTTGCCGGGCTCCTCGGCGGCCTGGGACAGCAGGTCGGATTGCCCGGCATGGGTCGCGGTCTGGGTGGCAAGCCCCATGCCGATCGCGCTGAGGCCCAGGGCGGTGCCGCCCGCCCCCTCAACATGGATGCGCGGCTGGGCGTCCCGAGCGGCGGCGGCAGGGGCGGCCGGGATATTCGTCTCGGACCCGTGCCGCGCTGCGGCCTTCGTGGGGTCGGGCTTCTGTGCCGCCATTCCATCCTCGTTCAGCTCCGGCGGGCTTGAACTGCCCAAAGGTTTGGGCGCGCCGGGGCCGGGCAGGTAAATCACATACTATAGTATGCAGCCATTCCATTAGGATGGCAATGCGATTCCGCGCCCCCTTGGCGCGGGAGGCGGCGCATGGGCCAAGGGCGCTGGCCATGCCGGGAAATGGCACCCGACAGCGCCCGGAACGGGCGAGCATGGGCGCGCAGGCGACCGGGGCCAGCGCCAGGCCGACGGCATGGAGGTCGAGCGCTATCCGCGCCGCGCCGGCGGAACCGTTCGGCATGTCCGGCAACCGGCGCGGGCCTTGTCGCCCGGATCATCCACGGCTCGCCGGGCGTCAGGCAAAGCCGAACCAGTCCCCGCGCGAGCTGCCCGCGCCGCTTGGGGCCGCGCAGCGGGAAGCCTCGGCCGTAGCGTCCGGGCGCAGCCTGGTGGCGTCCCAGCCTTCCGCCCGCTCGTCGCGCCGCGCAAGGCCGTTCGCCGCCAGCGCGACCGTCCCGATCAGGAAATGCGCCCGCGGCGGCCCGGTCCGCCCAATCCGCGGCAGGACCGACGTCCTGCTGCTGGATCAGGGACACCCAGCATGCCGTAGAGCAGCGGGTCCAGCGGGCGCGAGATGCGGTCGGTCCAGAGGATGCCGGCGCTGGCGGGCTCGACCAGTCCGATGCTGGCGGCCAGCAGGACAGCTCCAGCGTGCCGGTCAGGATGGAACAGGCGCCAAGGCGCGCGCCGATCGCCTGACAGTCGGGCCCGGCCCGGCCAAAGCGGAACGAAGAGCCCCGCGCGATCACCGCAAGCCAGCGCAGGATCTCATGCGGCAGGGCCTCGGCCAGGATGGCGTGGTCATGCGACTAGCCGGAAGGGCGGAACGGCAGCGCCGCCAGCGAGGGGCCCCGTCGCGGCGGCGACCTGCGCAAGCGGACGGCGGGCACCAGCCGGAAACCCCGGCCGTGAACGGTGCGGACGATGTCCTGCCGCTCGCCATCGTCCCCGAGCGCAGCCCATGCGGCGCGGATGCGGCTGGCGGCGCCGGCGTCGGACACGGCCCTCAGAGGACATCCACCATTCGCCCTTGCCGACCAGCCGCCCGCCAGCCCGCAAAAGCCCGCGCAGCACCAGGAACCCCTGTGGCTCCAGCCGAACCGCTCCGCCGCAACTCGAATTTCTGGTCATCCCGCTCGAAGTCGCCGAAGATGTGGATCATGCGCAAGCCTATCGCAAAGCGAAGACACCTGCACGACTTCTTCATGGTTCGATCAAGCATTCCGATCGCCGTTGGACCATGATCGCTTCATCTTTAGCCAAGGGAATCGGATCATGACGACGCAAGGCACAAGGACGACCGCCGGTCGCGGGCGGCTCTATGACAGCATCCTGGACACGGTGGGCGACACGCCGGTGATCCGCGTCAACAACCTGGCGCCCGACGGGGTGGATCTCTACGTCAAGGCAGAGTTCTTCAACCCCGCCGCCTCGGTCAAGGACCGGCTGGCGCTGAACATCATCGAGGCGGCGGAACGCTCGGGCGCGTTGAAGCCGGGGCAGACCGTGGTCGAGGCGACCAGCGGCAACACCGGCATCGGGCTGGCCATGGTCTGCGCGCAAAAGGGCTATCCGCTGGTCGTCACCATGGCGGAAAGCTTCTCGGTCGAGCGGCGGCGGCTGATGCGGCTGCTGGGGGCAAAGGTGGTGCTGACGCCCCGCGCCGAAAAGGGCACGGGGATGTACAACAAGGCCGTGGAACTGGCGCAGGAACACGGCTGGTTCCTCGCCCGCCAGTTCGAGACCGCGGCCAATGCCGACATCCACGAGGCGACCACGGCACGCGAGATCCTGGGCGATTTCACCGGGCGCAGGCTCGACTGCGTGGTGACGGGCTATGGCACGGGCGGCACCGTGACCGGCCTGGCCCGCGTCCTGCGCAAGGAGCGCCCCCAGACCAGGATCGTGCTGGCCGAGCCGGCCAATGCCGCCCTGGTCTCCAGCGGCATCGCGCAGCAACGGGGCGCGGCGGACGCGCCGGCGGCCAGCCATCCGGCCTTCGAGCCGCATCCGATCCAGGGCTGGACCCCGGACTTCATCCCCTTCGTGCTGCAGGAGGCGCTGGACAAGGGCGGCTATGACGAGCTTGTCACCGTGCCCGGCGCGGATGGCATCGCCTGGGCGAAAAAGCTGGCCGCGCGCGAGGGGATCCTGACCGGCATCTCGGGCGGCGCGACCTTTGCCGCCGCCATGGGCATCGCCGAGAAAGCCGTGCCCGGCACGGTGATCCTTGCCATGCTGCCCGACACAGGCGAGCGCTACCTGTCCACCCCGCTGTTCCAGGACATCCCCGAGGACATGGACGACGAGGAACGCGCGCTTTCCGAATCCACCCCCGGCTACCGGATGGGATGAGCGCCAGGGCCGCGCGCCCGGAGACGCTGGACCCGGAGGACTGGGGCACGCTCGCCTGCATCGCCCATGCCGCGGCGGGACGCCATCGCCCGCACGGCAGCCCTGCGCGACCGCCCCGTCCGGCACCCCATGCCCCAGGCGGTGCGAAGGCCCTGCACCACGCGGCTTTCGCGCATTGAAGATATGGATGATGCTCAAGGAACAAGGCGCGCGGATTTCGGGCGCAACATCGACCAGCTCCACCGCCTTGCCGCGAGGATCGACGCCCAGCCGCGGTGCGCTGCCTGTCGCCCGTCACGCTGGACATCCTCTGCTTCCGCCACGATCCGGGCGGGCTGGACGCAAAGGGCGCTGGCGGCGCTGAACGCCGAGATCATGATGCGGCTGCAAGAACAGGGGGCGCCGCCTTCTCGGATACCTGGGTGCATGGCGAACGCGGGCCGCAGGCCGCCTTGTGCCATCACCGGACCACGGACGCGGATCTGGACCTGGCGATGGCGCGGCTCTGCGCCTGGGCAAGGCGCTGGCGTGATGCCGGAACGCCCGAGGGCGGGAAACAGCCGCCGGCCGATGACCGCAGCCCGGTCGCGTCGGATTGCAGCCTTCCCGAAGCGGTCAGCCGCAAGCTGCCCCTTGTCGGCCTGATGCGAGAGCCCGCCTTGGCAACTTGTAGGCATGGCCGCCTGCGCCTTCACGCCGTCGCCCGGCAGCCGGCGCAGAGCCCGGTTCCCGGCGATGTCATTCCTTCCCTTCGATGCCGTCCAGGAACCGCAGCACCTCGGGGCCCAGCCCTTCGACGATCCGCGCCACGCCCTCGGCATTCGGATGCAGCCCGTCGGGTTGCAGATAGGCGCCCAAGCCCGCGGGATCGCCCGTGCCTTCAAGCAGCGGCGCAAGGAAGCTGCCCGCCAGCGGCACGTCATGCGCCTGGGCCAGGTCCGGGTAGATCGCGTCGAAGGCCCGGCGGTATTCGGGGCCGTAATTGCCCGGCGCCTCCATCCCCACCAGCAGCACGGGCACGTCCTGCGCGGCCGCCTCGGCCAGGATCGCGTCCAGGTTGGCGCGGCTGACCTCGGGCAGGATGCCGCGCAGAAGATCGTTGCCGCCCAGCGCCACGATCATCGCATCCGCCCCATCGGCCAGCGCCCAGCCGACCCGCGCCCGCCCGCCCGCGGTGGTGTCGCCCGAGACCCCGGCGTTCAGCACCGTCACCTCGCGCCCTTCGGCCCGCAGCCAGCCCTCCAGCTGCGGCACGAAGCCCTGGTCCGGCGGCAGGCCGTAGCCCTGCGTCAAACTGTCGCCCAGCGCCACCAGCCGCAGCGGCCCTGCCGCCGCCGGCAGCGCCAGCAGCGCCAAACCGATGAAGACCACGGACATCATCGCCATCATGCGGTTGCGGAAATCCCGCCCGGCCCCATATCCCGAGGCAGGACGGTCAGGTGAAGGACGGGTGATGACGGAGCCGGTGGTTTCGCTGCGCGAAGCGCGGCTGACGTTGATGGGAAACGCCGGTCCGGTGGAAATCCTGAAAGGCATCACCCTCGACGTGGCGCAGGGCGAGACCTTGGGGCTGGTGGGTCCGTCTGGTTCGGGCAAGTCCTCTCTCCTCATGCTCATGGGCGGGCTCGAACGGGCCACGGGGGGCAGCGTCCGCGCGCTGGGTCGCGATCTGACGGCGCTGGACGAAGATGCGCTTGCCCGGTTCCGCAGGGGGAATATGGGCGTGGTCTTCCAGTCCTTCCACCTCATCCCGACGATGACGGCGCTGGAAAACGTCGCCGTGCCGCTGGAGCTGATGGGCGCGAGGGACGCTTTCGAACGCGCGGCCGCCGAACTGGCGGCCGTGGGGCTGGAGAAACGCGCCGGGCATTATCCCGCGCAGCTGTCGGGGGGCGAGCAGCAGCGCGTGGCCTTGGCCCGCGCCGCGGTGACGCGCCCCGCGATCCTGCTGGCCGACGAGCCGACCGGAAACCTGGACGGAAGGAACGGCCGGGCGATCATGGACCTGCTGTTCGGGTTGCGCGACCGGCACGGCGCGACGCTGATCCTCGTCACCCATGCGCCCGAACTCGCGGCGCGCTGCGACCGGGTGGTGCATCTGGCCGACGGCCGGATCGAGGATGAGGCGGCCGGGCAGAGGGCGGCGGAATGACGGCCCGGTCCCCTTGCCGCCCGGCGCGGGTGCCGGGCCGAAGCGCCCCCTGCCCCGCGGTCCGGCCATGAGCGCCCGCACGGCCCTGCGCCTTGCCCGGCGCGAGCTGCGCGGCGGGTTGCGCGGCTTCCGCATCTTCCTGGCCTGCCTGGTCCTTGGCGTCGCGGCCATCGCTGCGGTGGGCATCGTGCGCGCCTCGATCCAGGCGGGGCTGGCCGACCAGGGCGCGATCCTGCTGGGCGGCGATGCGCAGATGCAGTTCACCTATCGCCATGCCACCGAGGCCGAGCGCGCCTTCATGGATCGCGTCGCGCTGCGCACCTCCGAGGTGATCGACTTTCGCTCGATGGCCGTGGTGGGCGAAGGCGACGCGGCCGAGCATGGCCTGACCCAGGTGAAGGCCGTGGACGGCGCCTATCCGCTGGTCGGCACGGTCGATCTGGACCCGCCGATGCCGCTCGATCAGGCGCTGGCGGACAAGGACGGCCTGCCGGGCGCGGTGATGGACCGGGTGCTGGTCGACCGGCTGGGCCTTGGCATCGGCGACAGGTTCCGGCTGGGCCTGCAATCCTTTCGCCTGGCGGCGGTGCTGGTGGGCGAACCCGACAGCGCCTCGGGCGGCTTCGGCCTTGGCCCGCGCACGCTGGTCGCCAGCCCGGCGCTGGCGGATTCGGGGCTGATCGGGCCGGGCACGCTGTTCGACACGCAATACCGCCTGCTCCTGCCGCCTGGGACGGACCTTGACGCCCTGCGGCAAGAGGCGATGGCCGCCTTTCCCGACACCGGCCTGCGCTGGCGCGACAGCCGCCGCGCCGCGCCGGGGATCGAACGCTTCGTGGACCGGATCGGGGCTTTCCTGGTGATCGTCGGGCTGGCCGGCCTGGCGGTGGGCGGGGTCGGCGTCTCGGCGGCGGTGCGCGCCTATCTGGCCGGCAAGACGGCCACCATCGCTACGTTGCGCACTCTGGGCGCCGACCAAAGGGTGGTGTTCCTGACCTATCTGTTCCAGATCGCGGCGCTGACCGCCCTGGGGGTCGGGGCTGGGCTGATCCTTGGCGCGGCCATTCCCCTGGCGCTCGCGCCGATGATCGGGCGGCTGCTGCCGGTGCCGGCGGTCTTTGCGCCCTGGCCCGCGCCGCTGGCCGAGGCGGCGTTCTACGGCATCGCCACCGCGCTGCTCTTCACGCTCTGGCCGCTGGCGCGCACCGCCCGCATCCGGGCGGCGGCGCTTTACCGCGAGGCGGCGGGCGCGGCGCCCGGCTGGCCCCGACCGGTGTGGTGGGCGGTGTCCGCGGCGCTGTCGGCCGTGCTGATCGGCGGTGCGGCGCTGTTTTCCGGAGTGCCGCAACTGGCGCTGGGGGCGGCCTTCGGCATCGTGGCGGCGCTGGGGGTGCTGGTCCTGTCGGCCGTGCTGGTGCGCCGCGCGGCGCGGTTCCTGGCGCGCAGGCCCGCCCTGCGCGGGCGGCCGACATTACGGCTGGCGCTGTCGGCCATCGGCGGGCCGGGACAGGAAACCACCTCGGTCATCCTCTCGCTGGGCCTGGGCCTCGCGGTGCTGGCCAGCGTGGGACAGATCGAGGCCAACCTTCGCGCCGCCATCGACCGCGACCTGCCGGCCCGCGCGCCGGCCTATTTCTTCCTCGACATCCAGAACGACCAGATGGCGGCGTTCAGCGCCCGGCTGGACGCGGACCCCGGCGTGGAGCGGGTGGAAAGCGCGCCGATGCTGCGCGGCATCCTGACCCGCATCAACGGCCGACCCGCCGCCGAGGTCGCGGGCGACCACTGGGTGCTGCGCGGGGATCGCGGCGTCACCTATTCCGAAGCCCCGCCCGAAGGCACCACGGTGACTGCCGGCACCTGGTGGCCCCAGGGCTACGATGGCCCGCCACAGGTCTCGTTCGGGGCCGAGGAGGCCGCGGAACTGGGGCTGACGCTGGGCGACCGGATCACGGTGAACATCCTGGGCCGCGACATCGAGGCCCGGATCACCAGCTTCCGCGCGGTCGATTTCTCGACCGGCGGCCTCGGCTTCGTCATGTCGATGAGCCCGAACGCGCTGAGCGGCGCGCCCCATACCCATATCGCCACGGTCTATGCCGGGACCGAGGCCGAGGGCCGCATCCTGCGCGATCTGGCGCGCGCCTTTCCGAACGTGACCGCGATCCGGGTTCGCGATGCGGCGGACCGGGTGGCCGAGGCGCTCGGCGCCATCGCCTCGGCTGCCGCCTGGGCGGCGGGGGCGACGCTCGTGACCGGGTTCATGGTGCTGATCGGCGCCGCCGCGGCGGGCGAGCGGGCGCGGCTCTTCGAGGCGGCGGTCCTGCGCACGCTGGGGGCGACGCGGGGCCGCATCCTTGCGTCCTTCGCGCTGCGCTCGGCGCTGATGGGGGCCGCGGCAGGCCTCGTCGCGATCCTTGCCGGCGGGGTCGCTGGCTGGGCAGTGATCACCTTCGTGATGGAGACGCGCTACGTGTTCGAGCCGGTCTCGGCGGTGGCGATCGTCCTGGGCGGCGTGGTTGCGGTCATGCTGGCCGGCATCGGTTTTGCGCTGCGCCCGCTGTCCGCGCGCCCGGCGCGCGTGCTGCGGGCGCAGGACGGCTAGGGGGCGAGCCGCCCCGGCTTCGTACCATCGGCACCGCGCCTATGTCTATCGGGCCCTCGCACTGGCAGGATCGCCGTCGGCGAATACCGGAAAGGCCAGGCCCCTTGCAGCCCTTCAGCCTTTCCCGAGCAATCGGTGCCTGCTGCTCCGCGCTTTCGTGAAGGAGGTTTGCCCAGGCGGAGCGGCTGGCCATAGGTCTGGGTGTTTCGATCCACGCCTCCGCGAAGGAGGCGACCGGCCTGCATGGTGCAGGCCTGAATCCCCAAGGAGTTTCGATCCACGCCTCCGTGTGTGGAACCGCAAAGATAATCCGGCGATGCCCATGGCCTGCGGCATGGTCCAGCGCAAAGCCCAGCGAGGCCAGCGTCTTGCCGCCGCCGGTGGGCACGGTCAGGGTGAACAGTCCCGGCGCCATGGCCGCGCCGCGCCGGACATGGGCCAGGATATCGGCGCGCAGGCGGTTGATCCGGCCATCGCGGTCGAATTGCGCCATATGCGTGTCTAAGGCGCGTCTCCAGTCCGGCAACAGATCGGCCAGGGCCGGCCAGGTGCGGTCGGGCTGCCTGCCCTCGAGCCCGGCATAGAAGGACTCGGTATCGCGGAAAACGCCATGCGCGCGGCGACCGACAGATCGAAACCGCAGGAGGCCGGCCGCATCTAGCGCCGCCAGTTCCCTGGCGAAGGGACCGAAATCCGAACCGGCCGCCGCCGAGATTTCCGGCGCAACAGGATCGCGGAAAGCGTCGAGCCGGCGCTCCATGCTGCTGTCCGCGCCATAGCGGTCGGGCAGGCCCGCATGTTGGCCCAGGATGGCATGGCCGATCACCTCGGCGCAGGGGCGCAGGCCGGCGGGTGACTGGGCGTAAAGCAGGGCGGCGCCGGCCGTCGAATGTTCCCCCCGGACATTCTGACCGTCGAGAAGGCGGCCGAAGGCAGGGTCATACTTGCCGAAGTCATGAAAAAGACCCGCCACATGCGCTGCGGCCTGCAACCCCAGGGGCGCGCCGCGCGTCGCAGCCAGCGCAGCCGTGTTCCGAAGCTGATCGGCCGGCAATTGCCAGTCGGCGCGATCCTTGTGGCTACCCGTATGCGCGCAATAGTTTGCCATCGCTGTTCCCGCCCGGCCCCGCTGACTGGTTCACAGACCGACTCGTCAGCATCAGCCAGCATTCCGCGGAGCGGCCGTAACCCGCAAGCCACGGATCCGATTGGCAAACTCCTGCTCCAGATGGCGTCTGCCGGCAGCACCGCTTCGACGGATTGAACGGGCTTTTCCCGCCGCGGGAAATGGGTCGCGGCCGGGGGTCCCGATCAGGTGGCGATGCGCACGGGGACGGATTTCGCGGCGGGCGTTCCGGTGATGTGGTCGTGGTAGTCGAGCGGCATGAGCGGGTTCAACTCCGGGTAATATCCCGCGACCGAGCCGCTCGGCATCGGATAGGCGACGACCGTCAGCCCCGCGACCCGCCGGGGCCGGCCGTCGCGGCTGATCGTCTCCAGCGCCACCGCCTGGCCGTCGGCAAGCCCGCGCGCGGCGATGTCGCCCGCATTCATGAACAGCACCATGCGGTCGCCGTGGATGCCCCGGTAACGGTCGTTGTAGCTGTAGATCGTGGTGTTGAACTGGTCGTGCGAGCGGATCGTGGACAGCCGCAGCATCTGCGGGTCGTCCACCGGGTCGTTGACCTCCAACCCCGGCAGCGGCAGGAAATTCGCCTTGCCGTTCGGCGTGGCCCAGACGCGCCGGCGCGGCGGCACATCAAGGTGAAAGCCGTGCGGCGCCTTGATGCGGCTGTTGAAATCGGCATAGATCGCCGGATAGACATCCGCGATCCGGTCGCGGATCGCGCTGTAATCGTGGATGTATTCGCCCCATGGCGTGCGGCTGCCGGGCAGGGTGGCCAGGGCCATGCGGCAGACGATCTCGACCTCGGGCAGGCAGTGGGGGCCGGGCGGCTCCAGCACCCCGCGCGAAGCGGTGACGTTGGCCATGGCATCCTCGATGGTCACGAACTGCTCGCCCCTGGCGGTGCGGATGATCTCGGAACGCGCCACCACGGGCAGGATCAGCGCGTCCCGGCCATGGACCAGGTGGCCCCGGTTCAGCTTGGTCGCGATGCCGACCGTCAGGTCCAGCTTGCGCATCGCCGCATAGGTCCGCTGGGTGTCGGGCATGGCACGGGCGAAATTCCCGCCCATGCCGATGAAGACCTTGGCCTCGCCGCGCAGCATGGCCTCGACCGACTCGACGGCGTGATGGCCGTGTTCGCGCGGCGGCTCGAAGCCGAAGACGGCGGCAAGCCGGTCCAGGTAGTCCTGCGACGGCTTTTCGTCGATGCCGACGGTGCGGTCGCCCTGCACGTTGGAATGGCCCCGGATCGGCGCGATCCCGGCCCCCGGCTTGCCGAAGTTGCCGCGCAACAGCAGCAGGTTCGCGACCTGCTGCACCAACCGCGATCCCTGCTGGTGCTGCGTCACCCCCATGCCATAGCAGATCATCGTCGCCTTCGAGCGGATATAGATCTCGGCCAGCCGCCGGATCTGCGCCTGGTCGATGCCCGAATGGCGCTCCAGCGCGGCCCAGTCCAGCGCCTCGATCTCGGCCCGGACCTTGTCCAGCCCCGCGGTATGGGCGTTGACGAAGGGCCAGTCGATGACGTCCTCGCCCGCCGCGTCGCGTTCGAAGATCACCTTCATCATCCCCTTCAGGATCGCCAGGTCGCCGCCGATCTTCACATGCACGAATTCGCTGGAGATCCTGGTCGAGCCGAAGGTCGCCATCTGGACCACGTCCTGCGGCTCGGCAAAGCGGATCAGGGCGCGTTCGGGCATGGGGTTGATGGTGACGATGGGCACGCCGCGTTTGCGGGCCTCGACCAGGTTGGTCATCATGCGCGGGCTGTTGGTGCCGGTGTTCTGGCCGATGATGAAGATCGCCTCGGCATGTTCGAAATCGGCCATGACCACGGTGCCCTTGCCGATCCCGATGGCGGGCTGCAGGCCGCGGCTGGTCGGCTCGTGGCACATGTTCGAGCAATCGGGGAAATTGTTGGTGCCGAACTCGCGCACGAAGACCGCATAAAGAAAGGCCGCCTCGTTCGGCGTCCGGCCCGAGGTGTAGAACTCGGCCCGGTGCGGGCTGTCGAGGCCGCGCAGGTGCCGCCCGATCAGCGCGAAGGCATCGTCCCAGCCGACCGGGACGTAATGGTCGGTCGCGGGGTCATAGCGCATCGGCTCGGTCAGCCGGCCCTGCATCTCCAGCCAGTAATCCGACCGCTCCATCAACTCGCTGACGCCGTGGCGGGCGAAGAAGTCGCGGGTGACGCGGGATTTCGTCGCCTCATGCGCCAGCGCCTTGGCGCCGTTTTCGCAAAACTCCAGCTTCTTGCGGCAATCGGCATCGGGAAAGGCGCAGCTGGGGCATTTGAACCCGCCGGGCTGGTTCATCGACAGCAGCGCGCGCGAGCCCTTGGTCAGCACGCTCTGCTCCATCAGCACCCTGGCCGTCGCCGCCGCCGCGCCCCAGCCTCCGGCGGGATGGTGATAGGCCTTGTAGACGGGTTTGCGGTCGGGCATCGGCGCGGTTCTCCTGTCGGGCCGTGCAGGCCCCTGCCCCCGATGGCAACAGACAGGCGCCGCGATTTCAACGGACAGCCTGTCGGCCCGTCCTGGACAATCTGTCCGTTGATCTTGCCCCCGCCCCCTGCATCCGATGCTTGCCAAGCAAGGCGGGCCGGTGCCACTGTCCCGCCGAGGGAGAGGATGATGGGAACCCAGAACGACCCCCGCCAGGAAGCGCATGCCGCCCAGGGCGACGCGCTGGCGCAGGCCACGATCCTGGTGGTCGAGGACGAGCCGGGGATGCGCAATTTCCTGGAACGCATCCTGTCGTCGAAATGCCGCGCCATCCGGCTGGCCGCGAACACGGCCGAAGCCACGGCCCTGGTCGCCCAGACCGATTTCGACCTGGTGATCCTCGACAACCTGATGGAGGGCCAGCGCGGGGTCGACTGGCTGCGGGAACAGCGGCCGCTGGGCTTTTTCCCGCCCGCGATCCTGATGACCGCCCATGCCGACCTGGACACGGCCATCCAGGCGCTGCAGGCCGGGGCCTCGGATTTCCTGCTAAAGCCGTTTCGCACCAACCAGCTGCTGAACACCATCGCCCGCTGCCTGGAAGGCGAAAGGCTGCGGCGCGAGAACCTGATCCTGCAGCAGGAATTGCGCAACAATATCGACCTGGGCCGCCTGCGCAGCGAGTTGATCGGCAGCTCGCCCGCCATCGAGCGCGTGCGCCAGGTCATCGCCCGCGTGGCGCCGACCCCGTCCTCGGTGCTGATCACCGGCGCCTCGGGCACGGGCAAGGAGGTCGCGGCGCGGATGATCCACGCCCTGTCCGACCGGGCGCGGATGCCCTTCGTTGCGGTGAACTGCGCCGCCATCCCCCGCGACATGCTGGAAGACGAGCTTTTCGGCCATGTGCGCGGTGCCTTTCCCGCCGCCGACCGGAACCGCGAGGGGCTGTTCAGCTCGGCCCGCGGCGGGACGCTGTTTCTGGACGAGATCGCGGAACTGCCGGTCGCCTTGCAGGCCAAGCTGTTGCGCGCGATCGACGATCGCCGGATCCGGCCGCTGGGGTCCGAGCGCGAGACGGCGGTGGACCTGCGCCTGATCTTTGCCGCGAATGCCGACCTGGACCGCACCGTGGCCGAGGGGCGGCTGCGCGCGGACCTGCTTTACCGCATCAACGTGCTGCATATCCACATGCCGACCCTGGCCGAACGCGGCGGCGACATGTTCGACCTGGCGGAACTGTTCATGGACACCCTGTCCCGGACGCTGGCAGCGCCCAAGGTGCCGATCACCCCCGAGGTGCGCGCCGGCATGGCGACCTATGACTGGCCGGGCAATGTCCGCGAATTGCGCAACGCCGTCGAGCGCGCGCTGATCCTGGGCCGCTTCACGCCGCTGGTCGCATCGCTGGGCAGGCGCGACGGCCAGACGCTGGCCGAGATCGAGCGGCGGGCGATCCTGGGCACGGTGGCCGCCTTCGACGGCGACCGCGAGGCGGCGGCGGCGCAGCTGGGCATTTCGCGCAAGACCATCGACCGCAGGCTGGCGGACTGGAATGGCTGAGCCGGCGCGTCCGCTCAGCCGCTCGGTGCGTCACAAGCTTCTGGCCATCGCCCTGCTGCCGGTGCTGGTGATCCTGCCGGTCTTTCTGGGGGCGACCATGCATCAATGGTCACTCAAGCTCGACCGGCTGCTGCTGGTCAAGGTCAACAGCGACCTGACCGTGGCGCAGCAATACCTGGGCCGCATCCTGGAAACCACCGGCGAGCGGATCGAGATGCTGGCCCGCTCCGAAGAATTCGCGCGCACGGCCGATCCGGCCGCGCTGCTGGACAGCCATCGCCACAGGCTGGGGCTGGATTACCTGTATCTGGCCCGCCCGGATGGCCGCGTGGTGGCGTCCAGCCCGCAAGGCATCCGCCCCGCACCCCCGCGCGACGCCGCATCCGCGCGAAACACGCTGGAGGTTTTCGACCGGAACCAGCTGCGCGCCCTTTCCCCGGCGCTGGCCGCGCGCGCCGAAATGGAACGGCCCGGCAATCCGGCGGCAGGCCGGGCCCCGGTCGAGACGCGGGGCATGGTGGCACAATCGCTCGTCCTGGCCAGGCTGCCCGGCAGCGAGGCCGAGGCGGTCCTGGTCGGGGGGATCCTGCTGAACCGCAACCTGTCGGTGATCGACAGCATCAACGCCCTGATCTATCGCCCCGAAAGCCTGCCCGAGGGCAGCCACGGCACCACCTCGCTGTTCCTGGGCGACATGCGCATCGCCACCAACGTCACGGTCCCCGGCGGCGTCCGGGCGCTGGGAACCCGCGCCTCGGCCGCGGTGCGCGAGCGGGTGATCGGCCAGGGGCAGGTCTGGCTGGACCGGGCGCAGGTGCTGGACGACTGGTATGTCTCGGCCTATGCCCCGCTGGCCGACGGCGCGGGCCGCACCATCGGCATGATCTATGTCGGCATCCTGGAACGCCCCTTCGCCGAAGCCCGGCGCCGCACGGTGGGCTGGGTGCTGGTCGGCTTCCTGTGCGTGGCGCTGGTGACGGTGCCGCTGTTCTTGCGATGGGCGCGCGGCATCTTTCGCCCGCTGGAGCGTATCGGCGCCACCTTCGAGCGGGTGCGGTCGGGCGACCTGGCCGCCCGCACCGGCATCAGCCGCGGCGACGACGAGATCGCCGAACTGGCCCTGGCCCTGGACGGGGTGCTGGCGCAATTGCAGGACCACGACTGGCAGATGCGGGCCTGGAACGACGAGCTGAACCGGCGCGTGGACGAGCGCACGACGGCGCTGCGGCGGGCCGCGCAACAGCTCGAGACCGCGACATACCAGCTGGTCCAATCCGAAAAGCTGGCCGCCCTTGGCGAAATCTCGGCCGGGATCGCGCATGAGGTGAACAACCCGCTGGCGGTGATCCAGGGCAACCTGGACGTGCTGCGCGAGGTGCTGGGCAAGGCCGCCGCCCCGGCCGAGACCGAATTGCGGCTGATCGACGAGCAGGTGCAGCGCATCTCGCGGATCGTCGCGCAATTGCTGGACTTCGCCCGGACGGACCAGACCGCGGAAGAGCATCCCCTTTCCGATCCGGGCCGGGCCGTGGCCGATTGCGTGCCGCTGGTGGCGCATATGCTTGCCCGGTCCTCGGTCTCGCTGCGCCGGGACATCCGCTCGGATCGGCCGGTCCGCATCAGCCGCATCGCCCTGCAGCAGGTGCTGGTCAACCTGATCGTCAACGCGGTCCATGCCATGCCGCGGGGCGGCGAGATCCGCATCCTGGTGCAGGACCAGGACCGCGACGGCGCGGCAGGGGTGATGCTGCAGGTCTCGGACCAGGGCGAGGGCATCCCGCCCGAAGTGCTGAAGCGCCTGTTCGAGCCCTTCGTCACCAGCCGCGGGCGCAGCGGCGGCACCGGGCTGGGCCTGTCGATCTGCCGCAGGCTGGTCGAGCGGCAAGGCGGCAGCATCGCCGCCAGCAGCGATGCGGGTGGCAGCACCTTCCGCATCTGGCTGCCCGCCGCGTGATCCCGCCGCCCGGCCTTGCGGGCCATGGGCGGCGGGCGCAGCCATCAGCCGAACAGGGCCGCGGTCTTCATGATCGTCGTCCACACCCCCCAGGCCAGCGGGATGCCGACCGCCGCCCAGGCCAGCATCGCCGGCAGGTCGAACCGGCCCCGGTCGATCCCGAACGATCCGCTCTGGACCTGGCCGGCGGTTGCCTCGCCGGCCTGCAGGGCCGCGACCTCTTCGGGCTTCATGAACCACTTCTCGTCCAGCGGCCGCACCAGCGCGTTGCAGACCAGCCCGACGGCCAGGAACCCGGCAAGGATATACATCGTGTAGTCGTAGGCCTGCGCCCGCGGCACGCCCGCCGCGATCTGCGCCTCGCGCAGGTAGTTCACGACGACCGGGCCGACGATCCCCGCCGTCGCCCAGGCGGTCAGCAGCCGGCCGTGGATCGCGCCCACGAATTGCGTGCCGAAGACATCCGCCAGATAGGCCGGCACGGTCGAGAACCCGCCGCCATACATCGAGATGATGACGCAGATCATCGCCACGAACAGCACCTGGTTGCCCGAGTGCGCGGCACTTGGCGCCAGCAGGTAAAGCACGATCCCCAGGCCGAAGAAGATGAAATAGGTGGTCTTGCGCCCCAGCCGGTCCGAGGCCGAGGCCCAGCACAGCCGCCCGGCGATGTTGAACAGCGACAAGAGCCCCGCGAAACCCGCGGCGATGGCCGCGATGGCCGCTTTCTGGCCGGCGTCCAGCTGGGTAAAGCCCAGGTCCGGCCGGCCGACCAGCGATCCGGCGAAGATTTCCTGCAGCATGGGCGAGGCCATGCCGATCACCCCGATCCCGGCCGAGACGTTCAGGCACAGCACCAGCCAGATCAGCCAGAACTGCCGGGTCTTGTGCGCGTCCCTCAGGTGGACGTGATGCCGGGTGATCATCCCCGCCTTCCGGGCCGAGACCTTGGGCTGCCAGCCTTCGGGCTTCCAGCCGGCGGGCGGCACCCGATAGCCGAAGGCGCCGGCCAGCATGAAGACGAAATAGACCGCCGCCATGACGAAGAAGGTCTGCCACACGCCGACGCCGGTCACGGATTGGAAATGGTTCATCAGCCGGTCCGCCAGCGGCGCCCCGATCATCGCGCCGCCGCCAAAGCCCATGATCGCCATGCCGGTCGCCAGGCCGCGCCGGTCGGGAAACCACTTGATCAGCGTCGAGACCGGCGAGATATAGCCCAGGCCCAGGCCGATGCCGCCGATCAGGCCCGAGCCGAGCCACATCAGCCACAGTTGATGCGTCATCACCCCGAAGCCCGAAACGACCATGCCGCCCGACCAGCACAGGGCCGCGACGACGCCCGCCCTGCGCGGGCCGGCGGTTTCCAGCCAGCCGCCCCAGATCGCGGCCGAGGAACCCAGCAGCACGAAGAACAGCGTATAGATCCAGCCCAGATCGGCGACGCGCCAGTCGCAGCTGGTCGTGAACAGGGCCGAAACCAGGCCCATCCCTTCGCAGACGACCGGGTCGCTGATGCCGATGGCGCGCGACAGCGGCAGCCAGAACACCGAAAAGCCATAGGCCATGCCGATGCACAGGTGGATCGCCAGCGCGGCGGGCGGCACCAGCCAGCGGTTGAAGCCCGGCCGCGCTATCGTGCGCTCGCGGGACAACAAGGGTGCCCGGAATCCTGGAAAATCTTCTATGGCCGTCATCATTCCCCTCCCTGAAACGAATATGCGCGCGCGACCCGTCGGAACCGGCCGCCGCCTGCCCTTTTTCTTGCGAGCATGGACGCTTATCCCCCCGTCCCGCTCCCCTCGGGTTTTGGCACAAGGTGCGGAATGCATAGGGTTGATTTCAATGGACAATCTGTCCAGCCGCCAGGACAGGTTGTCCGGCGCGCCCCGGCCCAGGCCGGAAACCGTCAGGAAATCAGGCCGTTTTCGCCCGGCACGGAAGGGTCAATGCAGGTCCGGGCGACCCGGCAGTCAGAGCGAAACGATGCTTCCCAGCAATGCCCCGATCCCGGCATTGCCGATATTGTTATGCGCATCCGTTCCGCCCGGAACCGCCACTACCACCTTGTCGGCCAGATAGTTGTTCACCCTGCCCGCGACGGGCCGATGGCCGGACGAGGGGGGAAAGCCGCCATGGCGCAGGGCATCCACATGCTGCGCGCCATTGGCCCCCATCGCGCCATAGCGGTCGTTGGCGTCCCCGATCGCCATCGTCCCATCGCCCGCCAGGCGCGAGGCAAGTGCATAGTAGAAGGTGCAGGCCCGGTCGTTATGCGTATGGGTGATCGCGATCGGACCGCGGACCCGCTGTTCGGCCAGCACATCGGCAAAATATCCCGGCCCCGCCGGCGAACTGGCCGCCAGCCCGTTATGCGAGAAGGCGGCTTGCAGCAGGGTCAGGCTTTGCGGGCGCAGCGATTTCATCTGGGACGCGCAGGCCGTGACCAGCCTGCCGCCGAAACTGTGGCCCGCCAAGTGAAGCCGGGTATTCGCCAGGAAGGGCTGGGGGTCCAGGTAGCCGCCCAGCATGCGGCCGACCTTTCCCGCACGGCGCTTCATCGGGTAATAGGTGAACTGGTTCGCCAGCCGCGCGATGCTGGCCAGGGGGCCGCGGACGACCTGCCCGGCGCCCTCCCCGCCGGCCGCGCCACCGTCTTCGCCATCCCGCGGCACGAAGGGTTTCGCGCTGATCTGGAACAGCAGCTCGGGGTTGCTGTTGGCCCGGCGGGCGATCAGCTCCGCCTCGTCCGAAAGCTCGGCATCGTCCCCGGCGGCCAAGGCCTGCATCCGCCTGGCCAGTTCCGCGGCCAGGGCGGCTTTCGTCTCGGCGCTGGGATCGCTGGCCGCGGCGCGGGCCAAGCTGCGCAGCCTGGCGTTCTCCTTGCCGGGCAAGGACTGGCGCAGGATGCGTTCAAAGGTCCGGGGGTCGAGGTCGGACGGCCCCCCCGCCAAGGGCGCGGCCAGCGCCCCGCCTGCGGTCTCGCGCCCGGCCCGGTCGTCGAAATCCGTGGGAAAGGCGACCGAAGGCCAGGCGATGCCGGCCAGCACGAAGCGGCGCGAGGACGGGATATGCGGCCGGGCATTGCGCCAGATCGCCTGGTAAAGCCGCGCCGCCTGTGCCTGGGTGTTCTTCCAGCCGTGGGAAAGGACCAGCACATCGGTCGCCTGCACCCTCTGCATGGCCTCGTGCAGCGCGTGCAGGGGCTTGGGGTTGTCGCCCAGGCGGCCCTCGCTGTCGAAGCTCAGCCAGACCAGGGGGGTTCCGTCGATATCGGGCATGGTTCGCTCCTGCGGTCAGATGGATTGCAGCGCACGCATCAGGTCGGCCAGCCCGGCGCCCTGGAAGCTGGGAACGCGGCCCAGGTCGGTCGCGCTGTCCATGAGGATCTGCTTGACGCGCTCGGGCTGGCCGATGAACTCGCGCCGCACGGAAAGCAGCGCCGCGACAAGGCCCGAGACATGGGGCGCGGCCATGCTTGTGCCCGAGCGCTCCTTGAAGCTGGCGATGCGGTCCTTGTCGCCCGGATGGCACGAAACGATCCGCTCGCCCGGCGCCAGAAGATCCGGCTTCATCCGGCCATCGACGGTCGGCCCCTTGGCGGAAAAGAACGAGACCCCGTATTCATGCGGCCGGTCGCGATGGGTCGAGCCGACGGTGATGGCCAGCTCGGCATTGCCGGGATCGGCGATGGTCGAGGCGTTGGCGCTGGAATGCAGCCTGCTGTTCTGGTCGTCGACATAGCCGAAGCCCGCATTTCCCGCCGCGACCACCACCACCACGCCCGAGCGCACCAGCCGGTTGACCTCCTTGCAGATCGAGCTTTGCCCCGCTGCGAACCAGGTCGGGTCGAAGCTGTAGCCAAGGCTCAGGTTCAATCCGTGGATGCGCAGGTTGCGACCGTATTCGTTCAGCCGCTGCACATAGCCGATGGCGGCGATGACATTGCTGATGCCGCTGTCGTCGCGGGCGCGCGACAGCACCTTGAGGCTGATCAGCCGGGTTCGCGGCGCCACGCCCAGGATCACCTCGGGCGGCCGGGCAAGCGAGCTTTCCTCGACCCTGATGCCGTCGGGGCGGGTGTCGATGCTGATGTCCATGCCGTCGATCAGCGGCTTGCCCTCGGGCGTCTGCATCCTGACGTTGGTTTCGCCGGCGATGATGCCGGCGACATGGGTGCCATGCCCGTCCTGGTCGCACAGCGCCGCCTTGGCCGCGGCGCTGTCGCTTTCATGCGTCCGGGTGAAGTCGTAGTGGTTCAGGCCCGCCGGCGGCTCCAGCGTGTCGTAGGGCCGGAAATGCGGATGCGTGCCGTCGATGCCGGTATCGGCAACCGCCCAGACGATATCCTCGCCCTGCGCGCCGAAGGCGACCCGCGCGGCATCGCATTTGATGGTCTTGTAGGATTTATAGACGCTCGCCTGGAAAGGCTGGTCCAGCCACAGCTTGTAGATCGGCCCGTCCCGCTCTTCCTGGCAGTTCTGCGCGATGCGCCGGATGGTGCCGCGCGACAGCCGCCCGAAAAGATAGCCTTCGGTAAAGGACGAGGTAACAAGGTTGAGTTCGTCAGACGCGTTGAAGCCGATCTTTTTCCACGGACCCTGAATCTCGGCCAAGGCCAGGATTTCGGCAACGAATCCCAGCTTTCGTTCGTTCGCGACATCGGCCTTTTCCCGATAGCTCGCGACGAGCGCCGCCCGAGCCATGCGCGCGCCACCTGGGAAATTATTGTTCATCTCGATCATGACGGAAAATGCGTCCCTGGCCGAGCCGGGCGGTTTTCCTTGCGTCATTGCCTCGTAGAGATCCCGCGACACGCAGCTATGAAGCAGGATGCTGTTCGGATCCATATTGCCGGGGGTCTCTTCAGCGGTCATGAAGTCCACCTCATGCAGCCTTTGCAGCATATTGAGATTACCGGGGTTTTTCGAAGCGCGCAACGAGAATGGGGGCAATCCGCAAAAGCAAGGCGCCCGTTTTCGCGCGGTGAAATTGGGGACGCCGCTGAAATCCCCTTCCTTTGAATCAGCCTATGACGTGCCTATTCGGACCGAAATGCATTGCCTGGAAGGCCGGTCAATCGCCCGCGCGGCAAACTGGCGGGCAATGGCAGGCATTTTGTTTGCGACGCCCCGGTTGCCGCATCGGCGCCGTCAATAAAAGCGCAGGCGGCCGTCGTCCCCCTGTTCCCTGTGAACCGGGATGCCATAGAGGCGGGACAGGTTCCCGGCCGTCATCGTCTCTGCGACCGTCCCCGAGGCGAGCAGGCCCGAACGGTTCAGGAGCAGCGCCCGGTCGGCGATGGCGGCGGCGTGGTCGGGATCGTGGCTGGACAGGATGATCCCGGTTCCCGCATCCGCGAGGCGACGGATCGCATGGCCGACCTGCCGGCGGTTGGCGAAATCCAGGCTGGCGGTGGGCTCGTCCATCACCATTGCCGCCGCCTCCTGCGCCAGCGCCCGCGCGATCAGCACCAGCTGGCGCTGGCCGCCCGAAAGCCGGGTGACTTCGGCCCCGGCCAGGTCGGCGATGCCAAGCCTGTCCAGCGCCGCCATCGCCCGTTCCGCCTCGGCCCGGCCCGGACGGGCAAAGGGACCAAGCCGGGCCGCCGCCCCCATCAGCACGATGTCGAGGGCGGTAAAGGCAAAGGGCGTCGCCAGCGCCTGCGGCACATGGGCCAGCCGGGCGGCGACCTGGAGCCGCGACAGGCGGGACAGCGGCTCGCCGCCCAGCGCGATCCGGCCATGGACGGGCGGGATCAGCCCCAGCAGGGTCCGAAACAGCGTGGTCTTGCCGGCGCCGTTCGGTCCCAGCAGGCAAAGCACGCTTCCCCGATCCAGGCTCAGATCGATGCCCCGGATCAGCACCTTGCCGCCATGGCCGATGGCAAGGCCCGTGGCGGTCAGCAGCGGGGTCATTCGCTCCATGCCTTCGCCCCCCGCGCCAGCAGCCAGACGAAAAGCGGCGCGCCGAGGACCGCGGTCAGGATGCCCAGCGGCACCTCGACCGTGGCGATGCTGCGCGCGCTGGTATCGACCAGCACCATGAAGCCCGCGCCGATCAGGACGGCCGCCGGCAGCAGCCGGTCGAAGCGGGGGCCGGTCAGCAACCGCGCCATATGCGGCACCATCAGCCCGATCCAGCCGATCACCCCCGCCAGCGCCACCGCCGCGGCCGTCATCAGCGTGGCGCAGGCGATGACCAGCAGCCGCAGGCGGGTGGCGTCGATGCCCATCGACCGCGCCTCGTCGTCGCCCATGGCCAAAAGCCCGATCCGCCAGCGCAGCGCCAGCAGCGGCGCAAGCCCGACCAGCAGCGCAGGCAGCGCCGCCGCGATGTCCGGGCGCTTGACCCCGGCCAGGCTGCCCATCAGCCAGAAGGTGATGGCGGGCAATTGCTGCTCGGGGTCGGCCAGCAGCTTGACCAGCGAGATCCCGGCCCCCGCCAGCGCGCCGATGGCGATGCCGCACAGCACCATGACCAGCACCTGTCCCGCACCGCGCAGCACCATGGTCAGGCCCAGGACCATCGCCACGGTGGCAAGCCCGGTGCCGAAGCCCAGCATCTGGATGGCCATGACCGGCCAGCCCAGCAGGATGCCCAGCACGGCGCCGAACCCCGCCCCGGCCGACACGCCCAGGATGTCCGGCGAGACCAGCGGATTGCGGAAGGTGGTCTGGTAGGCCGCCCCCGCCGCCGCCAGAGCCGCGCCGACCATGGCCGCCGCCAGCACCCGCGGCAGGCGGATGTTCCACAGCACCGTCACCGCCTGCGGGTCCGAGCGGTCCCCCGACAGGACAGCCACCAGCTGCTGCGGCGCGATCGCATAGGGGCCGACCGCGGCGCCGATCGCCAGCGTGGCGATCAGCCCCAAAGCGAGCCAGCCGTTCAGCCGCCGCTCAGTCACCCAGCAAGGCCGCCAGCGCGGCATCGTCCGGGCGCCGGCCATAGAACAGCGCGTAGAACTCGGCGATCTTGGCGTGCAGGTCGCCGGTCGCGGCCTGGGGATAAAGCTTGTGCGAAAGCCAGATCAGCCCGGCCAGGCGATTGACCGAAGGCGGCGCGTCGATAAAGCCGAAGGGGACCGCGGGCGCCAGATGGACGCGCCCGTTCGCCACCGCGGGAATGCCCCGCCATTCCGGCATCTGCGCCACCTTGGCGGCGAAATCCCGGTCGATGGTGACGATCACGTCCGGCGCCCAGGCCTGCACCTGCTCGGGCGAGACGGTGGCAAGCCCGTCGCCTTCCGTCTCGACGACATTCCTTGCGCCCACGCGCTCGATGATCTCGGCATTGATCGAGCCGCGGCCGGCGGTCTCCACCCCTTCCGGCCCGCGCGCAAGATAAACCCTGGGCCGCGTGGTCTGCGGCACCTCGGCCAGAAGCGCGTCCAGATCCGCCAGCGTGGTTTCGGCATATGCCGCCAGGGCCTCGCCGCGCGCGGGGACGCCGAGCAGGTCGGCCATCTGCCGGATCGACCGCGGCATCTGCGCAAAGCTGCCGTCGATCAGCACATAGGGCACGCCCGCCTGTTCCTGGACCCGGCCGGCCAGATCGACATAGGTCGCGTTCACCGTGCCGTAATCCACGATCAGGTCGGGCCCCGCCGCAAGCAGCACCTCGAGGTTCAGCGTGTCGCCCCGGCCGGTCAGCCGCCCCAGTTCGGGCAGGTCCGCAACCTCGGGCCGCAGCCAGGCCAGATCGGCCGGCTTGGGCGCGCGGACCCAGCCGATCATCGCCTGGGGCTTCAGCGTATAAAGCAGCGTGGCCGCAGGGGGGCCGGCGGCAAAGACCCTGGCGGGATCGACCGGAACCCGGACCTGCCGTCCGCCGGCATCGGTCACGGTCTTGCCCTCCTGGGCAAGGGCGGGGCCGGCCGCGACCAGGATCGAAAGCACGCCGGCCAGGGCGCGGCGGGTCAGCCGCATCATGCCATCGCTCCGAACGCGGCCTTGATGTCAAGAAGCGGCGTGCCGTCCAGGCAATCCAGCCCGCGCACGATCAGCACCGGCCCCTCGACCGCCAGCAGCCGCACCACCGACGAGGCGATCGGGTTGGGACGCACCGGCGAGCGCAGGGCAAAGGTGCCGGTCGCGCGCTCGCCGAACTTCGGGTTCTGCAGGACCAGGTCGCGCCGCGCCCGGTCCATCCAGTAAAGGATCTGCAGGCTGGCATGCGCCTCGATCCCGGTCAGTCCCGGAACCCAGGGCTCGAACAGCTCGATCCGGCAGTCCGGCCCGTCGGCGGCATCGCCGCGATGCGGGCAGTCGCCGCGTCGGGTCCAGGGCGTGTGGATGCGGCCGATGAACCAAAGCTGCGCGTCGAAGCCCTGCGGCGGGACGACGGCCTGCTCATGCGGTCGCAGGTCGTCGGTGCCGACCTCATTCATCCACGCCCACCATCACGTCGGACGCCTTGATGACGGCCGAGGCGCGGCTGCCGACCGCCAGGCCAAGCTCCTTCACCGCGTCATTGGTGATCGAGGCTGTCACCACGCTGCCGCCCAGGTCGATGCGGACATGGCTGGTGACGGCGCCGGTGACGATCTCGACCACCGTGCCGGGCAGGACGTTTCTTGCGCTGAGCTTCATCTGGAAATCTCCCTTTCCATCGACTGGGTTTATGCGACCCGGCGCAGGCAGGCCGCCTGCAGCCAGGCCAGAACCTGATCCTCGTCGGCCGGCAGCGGTTCGGTCGCGCCGCCGGCAAAGGCCAGGAATGCCTCGCGCCATTGCGGCGACACGCCGACCAGCACCGGAAGCCCGCGCGCGCAGGCCTCGCCGATGGCACCGACCAGGCCGCGGCCCACGGCCTCTTGCTTGCCGAACTTGTTCACCACCAGCCCCTGCGCACCGGGCAGGCGGTCATGGACGGCCATCACCGCCGCCTCCAGCGCATCGGGGTCCAGCCGGCAGCCGGTCATGCCGGGGGCGAGGTCGAAACTGACATTCCGCCGCTCGCCGTCGGGCAGCAGGGCCAGGACGATATTGCATTTCTCGGGCGGGGCGTCGGGGTCCACCGGCTGCACGGTTCCCGCCAGCGCGATTCCCAGGGCGGCGGCCCTTTGCGCGACCGCGCTCAGCACGGCATCCGTCCTTCGTTCCTCGTCGGAACAGACATAGCGGATTTCCATTCGCGCCTCCCATCATCTCCGCGCCGTTATAGATACTGAAACATATCGGAGGGCGCTGGCAAGGCCCTGCCGCTTCAAACCGCCACCGCCCGGAAAGAAAGACTTCCGCGCCAATGCCCTATGTTCATCCGTCGCGATTTCATTATGTTTGCTCAAGCATAACGATTCTCTCCGCTGGTGGAGAGCTGTTCGGGAGGGACATGGATGCGGGTCACGACAAGGGCGGGATTGCTTTGCGCCACCATTCTGGGCTGGGCGGCCGCGCCGGCATCGGCGCAGGTGGCCGAGCCGTCGCAGGTCTTCGTGCTGGGCACGATCACCCTGACGGCGGAGGACGACGAAGGCCGGGGCGGCACCACGACCACCGTGACCGCCAAGGATGTCCTGCGCAGCAATCGCACCTCGCTGGACGATGCGTTGCGGGTCGCGCCGGGGGTGCAGGTCGGCAATACCGGCGGCAGCCGGAACGAGCGGCTGGTCTATGTCCGCGGCTTCGACCGCTTCCAGGTGCCGCTGTCGATCGACGGCATCCGCGTCTACCTGCCCGCCGACAACCGGCTGGACTATGGCCGTTTCCTGACCCCGGACCTGGCCGAGATCCAGCTGCAAAAGGGCCATGTCTCGGTCCTGAACGGGCCGGGGGGCATGGGCGGGGCGATCAACCTTGTCACCCGCCAGCCCTCCGCGCCCTTCGAGGGCGAGGCGCGCCTGGGCATCGAGGCCGGCAACCGGGGCGACATCGCCGCCCGCAGCGGCTTTCTGTCGCTGGGCACGCGGCAGGCGGATTTCTGGCTGCAAGGCAGCTACATGCGGCGCGACAGCGACGGCTTCTACCTGTCGCGCGACTTCGTGCCGCGGCCGCAGCAGGGCGCGGGCCTGCGCGAATATGCCGATACCGACGACAGCCGCCTGAACCTCAAGGCCGGCTGGACGCCGAACGCGACCGATGAATATGTCCTCAGCTATACCCGGCAGACCGGGGCGAAGCGCGCGCCCTACAACATCGACCTGCCGATGCGGGGCCGGCCGGACACCGGTTCTGGCGGATACCAGCGGGACTGGACATGGCCGGAATGGGACATCGACAGCCTTGCCTTTTATTCGCATACCGAACTGGCCGGCGGCTATCTGAAGACCCGCGCCTATTACAACCGCTTCGACAACCTGCTGTCGTCCTGGGACGATTCCACGCAGACCACGCAGGAAACCCTGGCGCCGCGCATTTTCGACAGCCGCTACAAGGACGCGGCCTGGGGGCTGAGCGCCGAAGCCGGAACCGAGTTCGGCCCGGATCACGAGGTCAAGGCGGCGCTGCATTACCGCCGCGACCGGCACGATTCCATCCAGTCCGTCGCCCCCGGCACCGGCCGGGAACCCGACCTGCCGGAACGGTCCGAGGAAGAGACGATCTCGGTCGCGCTCGAACATGGCTGGCAGTATTCGCAGGCCCTGAGGCTCGTCTCGGGCATCAGCTACGACAAGGCAAGGATGCTGCGGGCCGACAACAACGACACCAGCAGCTTCCCCGGCCCGGCCGTGCCCGGCAGCTATCCCACCGGCTCGACCGATGCGGTGAACTGGCAACTGGCGGCGATCTACAGCCACGACAGCGGCGAATATCACGCCAGCCTGTCCTCCCGCACCCGCTTTCCGACGCGGTTCGACCGCTACAGCACCCGCTTTGGCACGGCCCTGCCGAACCCCGCCCTGGAATCGGAACGCGCCACCAATATCGAGATCGGCTATGGCGGCCAGATCGGCCCGGCGACGGTCCAGACGGCGCTGTTCTACAGCAAGGTCAAGGACATGATCCAATCGATGCCGACCGACCAATGGGATGATGAGCGCGACCGGCCCATCGTGCAAAGCCAGAACGTCGGCGACGGCACCTACAAGGGTTTCGAGATCGCGGCGAACTGGCAGGTCAGCGACCGGCTGGGGCTGGTCGCGAACTACACCTGGCTGCATCGCGGCATCACCGACCCGGTCCGCGCCGACTACCGCCCGACCGACACGCCACGCCACAACGCCTATCTGCGGCTCGACTGGCGGGCGATGGACGCCCTGACCATCTCGCCCTCGGTCGAGCTTTCCAGCTCCCGCCTGTCGGAAAGCGCGATCCAGCCCTCGGATCCGGGACAGATCGCCTATACCCGCATGAGCGGCTTTGCGTTGGCCAACCTGGATGCGGAATGGCAGGCGAGCGAACAGGCGAGCGTCGTCTTCGGCATCCGCAACCTTTTCGACCGGGACTATCAGCTGGTCGAGGGCTTCCCCGAGCCGGGGCGCAGCTTCTTCCTGACCACCCGCATGACCTTCTGAAACGCAAGGAAGGGGGCTCGGGCTGGCGGGGGCCCGAGCCCCCGCCCGGCGTTCAGCGCAAGTGCTTGCCCTTGGTTTCCGGGGCCCAGAGGATCGACAGGACCAGCCCCAGCAAGGGGAAGGCGGCCATCATGATCACGGTCGCGGAAAAGCCGAACCTTTGCAGCAGGTAGGGCAGAAGATAGGTCACGCCCGCTGCCGATATGCGCGAGAAGGCAGCCGAAAACCCGACCCCCGTCGCCCGCACATGGGTGTCAAAGATCTCGGGCGGATAGACGAACTGGATGTTGTTCGCGGCCGGGGCGACGAACATGTAGATCGCGAACAGCGCGACGATGAACCAGGTCGGCGCCTGCGGGAACAGGCCCAGCGCCAGGAAGGTCAGCAGCACGATCACGAAGGTCCAGATCACGAAGCCGCGCCGGCTCATCCAGTGCAGCATGAAGACGCCGACCACGGCCCCGGCGATCTGGATGGCGTTCAGCGACATGTCCACCGCGGTCGCGTCCTGCAGGCCCAGCGATTCCAGCACCGGCATCATGAAGGTGAAGATGCCGAAGAACGGGCCGACCTGGCAGAACCAGAACAAGCCGGAATAAAGCGTCTGCCGCCAGGTCTCGGCCGTGAAAAGCTCGCGCGGCGAGGCGTGCCGCGGGTTCGGGTCGACGTCGGGGATGGCATATTCCGCGCCGAAATGCCGGTCGACGATCGCCTGCGCCTCGGCATCGCGGCCCTGCCCCTTCAGCCACATGGGCGTCTCGGGCAGGGTTATCCGCAAGGCGAAGGTGATCAGCGCCGGGATCACGCTCGAGGCCAGCAGCATCCGCCAGTTGTCGCCGTCATAGAACGAGCCGACGATGAAGGCGACGGTAAAGCCCACCTGCCAGCCGATCGAGAAGCAGCCCAGCAGCACGCCCCTGCCCTTGCGGCGCGAGAATTCCGCCAGCACCGACGAGCCCACGGCATATTCGACGCCGATCGCCAGCCCCAGCGCCAGCCGGATCGCGACCAGCTGCCAGACATCCTGCACGAAGAGTTGCAGCAGCGACAGCACGATAAAGGCCGCCAGGTTCCAGCCGAAGACCGGACGGCGGCCGAAACGATCCGCCAGATTGCCGAAGAACAGCCCGCCGATGAACACCCCGATCAGCGCGCTGGACGCGATCAGGCCCTGGCTGATCGCCGAAAGCTGCATTTCCTGCCTGGCGATGGACAGCGCCGGCCCCACGATGCCCAGGACGTAGCCGTCCAGCACCGCGCCGCCCAGGACGGCCGCGGCCGCCACGACATGAATGGTCTTGAGCGGCGCCTCGTCGATCGGCAGCCGTCCCGAGGCGTCGCGCATCGCGGGTCCGCCGGGTAAAATGGATATGGCCATAGAATACCTTCCTGGGCTCAGAACTGGGCGTTCCGCTGAAGGCTGGCGGAAGCGGCCCGATACGCATCGCGGTTTTCATGGCCCTTCCACCGACGTGGCTCCTCCGCAGGCCCATGAAGTCGCTGGTCGTGAAGCCCCGGAAAACCCCTGGGCCGCGCCAGCCTGTCTTGGGCCGCGGATGCCGGGACGCGGCCTGCATCCTCCCCCCAACATTCGACCTGGGCGCTTTTTCCGACCAGGCAACCGGAACCCGCGCCACCGGAGGCTCCGGCGGACGAAAGCAGGGTCCGGCATGTGAATTCAATTGGCCGGGGCTGATGACCGTTCATCTCCGCCAAGGCACCCCGCGACCCGGACAGGCGGTTTATTCCCCGATAGCCTCATTGGGGCAAACGAGAATATCCTCTCGGGAAGCATTAGAATTTCTAACGCAATTCTCTTGCCCTGGGCCGATGGTCCGCTTTGCGCATCGCGAGGAGGCCGGGCTGCCTCCGACCTCCTTATGGACCCGTGGGCCGCCTTGCCTACCGATGCGCCTGGGCGCGATCCCAGTCCTC
>NZ_VCBQ01000046.1:0-40697 GCF_006386455.1 Paracoccus sp. FO-3
ACTAATTTCGCACCGCCATTCTCACCCCGGCAACTGGTTCTGAGGCGAGCGGCAACGGCTCAAGCGGAGGGGGTTTTCCCGCTCTGATCGTTTCTTGCCTTTCGTCGAACGCTTCGACCGATCGCCTGTCCTCCACGCGCTTCCGATAGGCGGCGGGCAGTCCGCGCGCGAAGGGGGCGACCAACGCCAGAAAGTCGGGATCGCTACTTTGCTCCGCCATCACCTCCAGCACACACCCCGTAAGTTCGTCTTGGCTTGGTCCGTGCTGCAACTGCCCGAGATCGGCAAAGAGACGGAGCAGGCAATCCCGGACCCGATGCTGCCATATCGCCCGCGCTGCCGTGAGACGGGCCTCCCGTCCCTCCACCGCGGCCTTGAACGCTTCAAATCCTGTGGGATTCGGCTTGTCCTCCCGATTTGCCATGCTGCATCGTTCCTTTCCAGCCTGCTCCTGCTGCCGCGCCTGTATGCTGGGGCGCTTCCCTCAGTCCCAATGACCCCATTTCCGCCAAGCCCAATGGACGCCGCGTCAGAAGAGCCAGCCAAGACCCGCAATCATTTCCAGAATGACTACCATGCCCATGAGCTGGGCATCTACCGAAGCCAAATAGCCGAGCGTTATCAGGACGGCGGAGATGGCTATGACAAGGCGAAAGCTATCGTTGCTCATTTATTCTGCCCGCAAATTTCCCATGGATCACGTTCCGACCCCTCAAGAATCTGGATCAAAACAGTGTCGATTTCCTGTATTATCTCCTCGGAACCGAGCATGTCTGGGTCCAAAGCGCCAATAACACTCCAATGCTTGGCAGCGATATCGAATTGCGTCATATGGTGACGGAAGGCGATTGCGTCGGAAAAGCCATAATACCTTGTCAAAAATCTCGAAATGGGACCGGAAGCAGGTAACTCGCCCCGCCATAGCGACCGTCTCCCCACCCATTGCCCATCTATCTTCTGAACACGCAGCATATCGATCAGCGCGCAAGCATGATCCATGACGTAAGGCGCACGATGCATTGCCTGGGCATGAAGATCTTCGGATGCTGCTGGATTGCCCGCAATGAACATAGCCGCCGTGACGCCGAGCAACCCTGTACGAAAGCTCTGCATCATGTCTTGAGGCTGCATATTCATGACAATGCCAAGCGATTTGGGATCATAGCCCAGCCCGCCGCTTGCATTCATAGGCTCGGGTCTGCAGATGTGTCTCACGCGTGCGATCTGGCTGGATGGCAAAGCCGGCGATACCGACGACCGGAATCCAAGTCACGGTGTTCTGGGCCTCCTTGCCCTGTCGGTTGGTCGCTTCCTGTCGCTGAAGCTCCTGATGCACCGTCGAGCAGGGCCAGATCGAGGGATGCGGCCCTGCCTGCTGTGCCGGGGCCGCGGCACAACCGAGCAGCACCAGCGAGCAACCCATTCCAAGCCAGTTCTTCGCCTTCATCTCTAATCTTTCCACAAATTTAAACCGCACTTCATATTTCTACAAAATTCAAACCACGCACGATTTAATCTGTCAATCCATGAAGCCTACTCCGGTTTCATGACCGAAGCGCTCAAACACTTCATTGCCGGGCAGGTGCGGACCTTTCGCAAGCAACGCGGCTTGCGTCAGGCCGGGCTGGCGGAGGCCATCGGCCGCACCTCGGAAGCCATCTCCAACATCGAGCGCGCCAAGTCGCTTCCGGCGCTTGACACGCTCATTGCCATTGCCGCTGCGCTGGAGGTGCCCATCCGGGAGTTCTTTCCAGATGATGGGGCGACCGAGAACAAGAGCCCGAACCGATTGAAGCTGGATGCCGAGGCCACGGCCATCATCAGGGGGCTCAGCGACGAGCGCGCCAGGATCGCTCTTAGCCAGTTGCGGGCGCTGGCCGAGGCGTGAGGCAGCTTTCGACTGCACCACGCAACCGCGAAACGCGCCGAGGAAAACGGCGTCACGATGGGAACTGACGGGGACCTCTGGGTCGGGGTCAAGGGCGAAGCCCGCTGGACCGACGAACACGCGCCCGTGGCGCTGGATGCTGCAATCTTCGATGCGCTGATCCGCGCGGAATACCCGGCGCTGGCGCTGGAACGCACGGACGAAGGCTTCTGGGTCACGGCCAGCGAGGAACACCTGTGGCCCCTCGCTGGCGACGGGGAAACGATCTTCGCCTCAGTGCCGCCGAAGCCCGCCGATCTGGCCGAAATCGTCGACTACGCAGCAGAACTGGGCATCGATCCCAGCGAGGGCTACGACGAGGACGAGGACCGGAAGGGCGGCTCAGTAGTCGACCCGTCCTACAAGCGCCAATACGCCGAGGACGGGCACCCGAACAACAACGGCGACTGGTTCGCCAAGACGATGGATAGCCTCAAGCTGACTGTGCTGCTCGACAACAAGCGGACGGTCGCGGACGTTCAGGCCCTGAACACGCTGTTCGCCGACAATGGCATCATCAGCGAGGACCACAAGTTCGGCGCGGTTTTCCACGGCACCGCGCCCCGGCGCAACGGCTGAGAAGGCCGGTTCCGTATGAGCGGGGGAAACATGCCGCGCCCCGCCATTGTGTTTCAGTGACAACATTTGGCCGGAAAAGCGCTTCGGTCCCTTTTGCGCGCCGATCCTTGGATAAGCTATTGATTTCCTGGTAATGGCAGGGATTTGTCACAATGACACGATCTAAGGACAATGCGGTCTGAGGCACCGTGACCATGGCGATGCCGCAATTGATCGAATGGCAGATCGAGGGCGGCAAGGAAAAGCTCGAAGAGCACAGCCTCGAGGAGTTTGTAACCGCCCTGGTATCGGCCAGGGAAGGGCGCGAGGCGGTGCTGCGGCTCAACCTATTCGTTTCCCTGTAACAGAAGAAACCGCAATGCATCCGAATCCTGTAAGGCGGTTGCACCGCGAGCCAACACGGAGACCGGCTATTGTACAGCCGCCTTCACCGCCGCGAAGGCCTGATCGGCGAATTCGCCCAAGGCGCCTTTGTGCGGGCGATAATCGATACCTTGCACGACGCTGACCGTTTTGTCATCGACAGCGATACACTGCGCGATGAAAGCGCCGCTACCCTCGGCGCCGCCGCTGACGGTCACGAGTTGGCCCGGATAGCTCTGGGTTGCGGTGTGCAGCCCGGCTTTCGTGGCGATCTCTACGACGGCCTTGCCGCAGGTCTCGATGCTCAGTTGCGCGGCGGGGGTGCGCTCGACATGATAGGTCACATTGAAATCGGTGCCCTGCGCCACTGAGGGAGTCGCCAGGACAATCAAACCGCAGGCGCCGAAAAGCAGAGCGAAACGTGTCATCGGGAAATCTCCATCGTCCAATAGGGCTCATGCTAATGCATCGGGAGCGAAACCTTGAAGGATGAATACCAGCCGGTGAAGGATATAGGCGGAAACGCACCGGTGAAGGATGGTAGGCACCGCGCCGGGCGGCCCCATGACACGGTGGCCCGAATTCCGGTGACCGCGCGGTGACCGCTGACAACTTCGGAAAGGGTGGCAAGATGTCGGAAGGGGTATGAGAAAGGCGCTAAGGGGTTGTTAAACCTGCCTTAGCGCCTTTGGAATCATGGTGGGCGATAACGGATTTGAACCGCTGACATCTTCGATGTGAACGAAGCGCTCTACCGCTGAGCTAATCGCCCGATGCGCGCTAGATAGCCGCAGCCGCGGCGGGCTGCAAGAGGCTTTGGACGAAAAATCATGCCTCGCCGGCGGCGCGGCGGCGCAGGCGCAGGGTGATGACCTCGCCGCCCGATCTGTCGTTGCGCCGGCTGATCCGCGCCCGGCCCAAGGGCGGCAGCGCCAGCGTCATGCCCGCCGCAATCGCCTCGTCCAGTTCGGCCAGGGTGGCCTCGACGACGGCCTTGACCTCGCTGTTGCGCAGGCCGGTCCGCCGCGCGACCTGGGCCAGCAGCTGCCGCTTTTGCAGAACCCTTGCCGGCTCAGGCTCGGCTGTGCTTTCCCTTTTCGGTTTTCCCTCCGATCTTGCCATGAGCGAACTCCTTTCTGATGGAGCCTCGGTCAAGAAAAAACCGCGCGGGATGGCCCGCGCGGTTGCTTGTGTCAATGGGCGACCGCCGCGCCGCCACTGCCCTGGTCACGGGTCGCGGCCAGCCGGCTGGCCTCGGCCGCTTCCTCGGCGGCCTCGTCCCATTCGATGGGCTCGGGCATCCGCACCAGCGCCTGCTGCAACACCTCGCGCACATGGCTGACCGGGATGATCCTGAGCCCTTCCTTGACGTTGGCCGGGATCTCGGCCAGATCCTTTTCGTTATCGGCCGGGATCAGCACGGTCTTGATGCCGCCGCGCAGCGCCGCCAGCAGCTTTTCCTTGAGCCCGCCGATGGCCAGCACGTTGCCGCGCAGCGTGACCTCGCCGGTCATGGCCACGTCCTTGCGGACCGGGATCTGCGTCAGCACCGACACGATCGAGGTCACCATGGCGATGCCCGCCGAGGGTCCGTCCTTGGGCGTCGCGCCTTCGGGGACGTGGACGTGGATGTCCACCTTCTCGAACTTCGGCGGCTTCACCCCCAGCTCGGGGCTGATCGAGCGGACGAAGGAGGATGCGGCGTCGATCGATTCCTTCATCACCTCGCCCAGCTTGCCGGTCGTCTTCATCCGGCCCTTGCCGGGCAGCTTCAGCGCCTCGATCTGCAGCAGGTCGCCGCCGACCTGGGTCCAGGCCAGGCCCGTCACCACGCCGACCTGGTCGTCCCTTTCGGCCAGGCCATAGCGATAGCGGCGCACGCCCAGGTATTCCTCGGCCTTTTCGGGCGTCACCTCGACCGACTTGACCTTGCCCTTGAGGATCTCGGTCACCGCCTTGCGGGCCAGCTTGGCGATCTCGCGCTCCAGCGACCGCACGCCCGCCTCGCGGGTGTAGTAGCGGATCACATGGGTCAGCGCCTCGTCGCTGACCGAGAACTCGCCCTTGCGCAGCCCGTTCGCCTTGATCTGCTTGGGCAGCAGGTGCTGGCGCGCGATCTCGCGCTTCTCGTCCTCGGTATAGCCGGCCAGAGGGATGATCTCCATCCGGTCGAGCAGGGGCCCCGGCATGTTGTAGCTGTTGGCCGTGGTCACGAACATCACGTTCGACAGGTCGTATTCCACCTCGAGATAGTGGTCCACGAAAGTCGCGTTCTGTTCGGGGTCCAGCACCTCCAGCATCGCGCTGGCCGGGTCACCGCGGAAATCCTGGCCCATCTTGTCGATCTCGTCGAGCAGGATCAGCGGGTTCGTAGTCTTGGCCTTCTTCAGCGCCTGGATGATCTTGCCGGGCATCGAGCCGATATAGGTCCGGCGGTGGCCGCGGATCTCGGATTCGTCGCGCACCCCGCCAAGGCTGATGCGGATGAACTCGCGCCCCGTGGCGCGGGCCACCGAACGGCCCAGCGAGGTCTTGCCGACGCCCGGAGGCCCGACGAGGCACAGGATCGGCCCCTTGAGCTTGGCCGAGCGGTTCTGCACCGCCAGGTATTCGACGATCCGCTCCTTGACCTTTTCCAGGCCGTAGTGATCGGCGTCCAGCACCTCCTCGGCCTTGCCGAGATCCTTGCGGATGCGCGATTTCACGCCCCAGGGCAGCGCCAGCAGCCAGTCGAGATAGTTGCGGCTGACCGTGGCCTCGGCCGACATCGGCGACATCGACTTCAGCTTCTTCAGCTCGGCTTCCGCCTTTTCGCGGGCCTCCTTGCTGAACTTGGTCGCGGCGATCTTTTCTTCCAGTTCGGTGATCTCGTTCGAGCCGTCCTCGCCGTCGCCCAGCTCCTTCTGAATGGCCTTCATCTGCTCATTCAGGTAGTATTCGCGCTGGGTCTTCTCCATCTGCGTCTTGACGCGGGACTTGATCTTCTTCTCGACCTGCAGGACCGACATCTCGCCCTGCATCAGGCCATAGACCTTTTCCAGCCGCTCGGCAGTCACCAGCGTTTCCAGCAGTTCCTGCTTCTTGTCCAGCGCGATGCCCAGATGGCCGCTGACCAGGTCGGCCAGGCGCGCCGCATCGCGGGCCTCGGCTACGGCCGAGACGACCTCTTCGGGGATGTTCTTGCGCACTTTCACGTAGCGCTCGAACTCCTCGGCGACGGCGCGGGTCAGGGCGGCCAGCGTTTCCTCGTCGCCCGGCTCTTCGGGCAGCATCTCGCAGCGGGCCTCGAAATAGGCGTCGTTCGGCACGAAATCGGTGATGGTGACGCGCTCGCGCCCTTCGACCAGAACCTTGACGGTCCCGTCGGGAAGTTTCAGCAACTGCAGCACATTGGCCAGAACGCCGGTGCGGAAGATCCCCTCGGCGGCGGGCTCGTCGACCGCGGCATCCTTCTGGGCTGCGAGAAGGATCGGGCGGTCCTGCTCCATCACGGCCTCGAGCGCCCGCACCGATTTTTCGCGCCCGACGAACAGCGGCACGATCATGTGCGGAAACACCACGATGTCCCGCAAGGGCAGGACCGGATGGGTGGTTTGGGCGAATTCGTTCATGGAATCAGTCCTTTCTCGCCAAGAGGCGCAACCCCTAAAGACAGGCAGTCTGCGCCCCCTGCTGGCAGACAAGATAGGAAGCCCGCGCAAGAGGTTCAATGGGGGATTTGTTCGCATTTTGTTCTTGATCCCGCCGGGCCGTGGCAAGAAAAGGGCCCCCGGCGCGAACCGGAGGCCCCGAGGGTCGTCGGACCTGGGTGAAAGCGGGGTCAGACCTTGTCGCGGAAGAAGTGGTCGATCTGCTCTTCGGCCTTTTCCTTGGTCCAGCCGTATTTCTCCTGCAGCTTGCCGGCAAGCTTGTCCTTCCTGCCCGCCATCTCGGTCAGTTCGTCATCGGTCAGGTCGCCCCATTTTTCCCTGACGCTGCCCTTGAGCTGGTTCCATTTGCCTTCGATGATATCCCAGTTCATCGGCACTCCTTTCGAGCGGATTGAGTTTGCATGTGGGAATTGAACGACCGTTCCGTGCAGGAGGTTCCCGCATGCGGCCGGAAATCTGCCGCAGGATTCGCCGCCTCCCTGCTGTGCCGCCGCCGGATTCCGGGAAAACGGGCTGATCTGGAAAGGGAAAATGTCCGGCCGGGAAATGGCGGAAACTCGCCTTGGGCAACGGGTAGGGACTGCCGGCCGACGATGGGCGAGCCAAATTCCGTCATTTCAACTGCAAGGCGGTACCGGATCCCGGCCGAGGGGCGCGAAAAATCCTTGGCCGGTGCGGTTGCAGGGCGCGCGATTCAATAAACCAGCACAAGAGCATCGGCGGAAAAGCGCCATGGTTTTATCGAAATGATCGACAAGTCTCGGGTAGAATGTCAAATTCGAATAAAGAGCGACCGGATGAGCACGGTGCCCACGTCTCACCCGGTCTTGCCGTACCTGTAAAAGTGGAAATCGTTCAACGGCTGAAGTCACCCTGCAATGAAAGCCGTTGAGCGGGAACCTGCCTTTTTGGTGAGGTTTCCGACGAATTTCCGCATTTGATGCAATTCAAGGGTGTTTCCGTTCCCTATTCTTTCCCCACCGCATCGCATGGTGGTTGAGTGGGAAAAGACGAATTCGCCTCTGGAACGAAACCCCCTCCTGTTGCTAAACCCGTCGCGGTAAAGATTCGCAAGATGGGTATGTGTAACGTGGGCAAGAACAAAGACAAGGACCGGGCGGACACGCCCCCGACGACCAAGCGGGCCGCTCAGCAGGCCGCCAACCGTGCCGAGCGCGAAGCGCAGCGCCAGTCGCGCCATGCCGAACGCGCAGAACAGCGCAAAAAGCCGGCAGCCAAGGCCAAGGCCGGAACCAGGGCAAAGGCAAAGGCCAAGGGCAAAGCCGCGGCCAAGGCCCCCGCGCCGGTGCAGGCCGGCCCCTTCAATATCCTGCTGATCGGCCAGGACATCCGCCTGAGCATGGAGGCGGCGCTGTTCGCCGCCAGCCTGCGCCACCACGCCCCCGACTGGCGCGGCCGGCTGATCGTCGCAGAGCCCGCCGCCGAGGGCGCCTGGAGCGGCGAGCGGACCAAGATACCGGCCCCGATCCGCCTGGCGCTGCTGGATTTCGGGGCCGAGATCCTGCCCTTTACCGCCCGGCATTTCGGCGCCAGCTATCCCTTCGGCAACAAGATCGAGGCGCTGTCGGTGCTGCCGCCCGGCGAGCCCTTCGTCTTCTTCGACAGCGATACGCTGGTGACCGGGCCGCTGGACCGGCTGCCCTTCGACTTCTCGCGCCCCTCGGCCTCGATGCGCCGCAGCGCGACATGGCCCGAGCCGCCGCTTTACGGTCCGGGCTATGGCGCGATCTGGAAGTCGCTCTATGACCGTTTCGGGCTGGATTACGAAAGCTCGCTGGACACCAGCCAGCCCGACGAGCATTGGGAGCGTTACCTGTATTTCAACGCCGGCTGGTTCTTCGGCGCCGACCCGCAGGAATTCGGCCGCCGCTTCCTGGACTGGGCGCTGGCGATCCGCGAGGATCCCGGCGAGGCGCTGGCCAGCCAGAAGCTGGACGTGCTGCTGGACCAGGTGGCGCTTCCGCTGGTGATCCACGCGCTTGGCGGCGGGCGGCCGGGCCCCGGCCTCGCCGGGCTCGACGGCGACGTGACCTGTCACTATCGCGACCTGCCGCTGCTTTATGCCAGGGAAAGCGACCTTGCCGTCGAGACGGTCGAGACGCTGCTGCGCGATCCGCGGCTGGCCCCGCTGGCCGAGGCATGGGCGCCCTCGCGGCAGATCGTGCTGGAGGGAACCGGCCGGGACCGCATCCGCCCCATGTTCGACCGCCGCATGCCGCTGAACGAAGGCCGCACGCGGCAAATCCTGAAGAAGGCCGGCCTCTGGCTGCGCTAGCCGCGAGCGACGGTTCCCGGCCGGCAGGGCGCTGCCGGGAACCATCGGCGGGACCGTCACCCCTTGGCCAGCACCGCATCGCAGCGGGCGCAGGTGCCCGGATGGCGGTGGCTGCCGACATCGGGCAGGATCTTCCAGCAGCGCTGGCATTTCTCGCCCTCCGCGGCCTCGAAGACCACGCCGATGCCGGGCACGTCCGACAGCCGGAACGCCTCGCCCGGCGCCGGATCGGCGGTCAGGCTCAGGTCCGAGGTGATGCAGATATCGGCGAAATCCACCGATTTCAGCGCCTTCAGATCCTCGGGCTCCTCGACATGCACCACCGGCGCGGCTTCCAGGCTGGCGCCGATCACCTTGTCCGTGCGCTTGATCTCCAGCGCGGCGGTCACGGTGCGGCGGATGCGGCGGATGGTGTCCCATTTCGCCGCCAGCGATGCGTTCAGCCACTCCGCCGGGGTGACGGGGAAGTCCCGCAGATGCACGCTGTCATCCTCGGAGGGGAAACGGCTCAGCCAGACATCCTCCATGGTGAAGGGCAGGATCGGCGCCAGCCAGGTGACGAGCCGGTGGAACAGCAGGTCCAGCACCGTGCGCGCCGCCCGCCGGCGCAGCGCATCGGGCGCGTCGCAATAAAGCGCGTCCTTGCGGATGTCGAAATAGAAGGCCGAGAGGTCCACGGTGGCGAACTGGAACACGGTCTGGAACACGCCCTGGAAATCGAAGCCGTCATAGCCCTTGCGCAGCTGCTGGTCGATCTGCGCCAGCCGGTGCAGCACCCATTGCTCCAGTTCCGGCATCTCGGCCGCCTCGACCCGCTCGGCCTCGTCGAATCCGGCCAGGTTGCCCAGGACGAAGCGCAGCGTGTTGCGCAGCCGGCGATAGCTGTCGGCGGTGCCCTTGAGGATCTCGGGGCCGATGCGCTGGTCGGCGGTATAGTCGGTCTGCGCCACCCAGAGCCGCAGGATGTCGGCGCCGTATTGCTTGATGACCTCGGCCGGCACGATGGTATTGCCGAGCGACTTGGACATCTTCATGCCCTTCTCGTCCAGCGTGAAGCCGTGCGTGACCACGTTGCGATAGGGCGCCCGGCCCCTGGTCGCGCAGGCCTGCAAGAGCGAGGACTGGAACCAGCCGCGATGCTGGTCGGTGCCTTCCAGGTAGACGTCGGCGATGCCGTCCGGCGCCCCGTCGGCGCGGTCGCGCAGCACGAAGGCATGGGTCGAGCCGCTGTCGAACCAGACGTCCAGCACGTCCATCACCTGATCGTAATCCGCCGGATCGGCCACGCCCTCCAGCACCTCGGCGGCAAAGCCGGGGCGATACCAGGCATCGGCGCCGTCCCGTTCGAAGGCTTCGATGACGCGGTCGTTCACCCGCTGGTCGCGCAGCAGGAACTCCGGGTCGCCGGGCTTTGCGCCCTTCTTCACGAAACAGGTCAGCGGCACGCCCCAGGCGCGCTGGCGCGACAGCACCCAGTCGGGCCGGTTCTCGACCATGGCATGGATGCGGTTGCGGCCCGATTGCGGCCACCATTTCACTAGCCTGTCGATCGAGGTCAGCGCCCGCGTGCGGATGGTGTCGCCATATTCGCCCATGCCGTCGGCCAGCGCATGGTCGATGGCCGCGAACCATTGCGGCGTGTTGCGATAGATCAGCGGCGCCTTGGACCGCCAGCTGTGCGGATAGGAATGCTTGATCTTGCCCTTGGCCAGCAGCGCGCCGGCCCAGGCCAGCTGCTTGATGACGCTGACATTGGCCGGGCCTTCCTTGCCGTCCGCACCGATGATCGCCTGGCCGCCGAACAGCGGCAGGTCGGCGCGATAGGAGCCGTCCGGCTCGACGTTATAGGTCATCGGCAGCTTGAAGCGCAGCCCAAGCTGATAGTCGTCGTCGCCATGGCTGGGGGCGGTATGGACGAAGCCGGTGCCGGCATCCTCGGTCACATGCTCGCCCGGCAGCATGGGCACGTCATAGTCCCATTCGCCCGCACCGCCCTCGACGCCGCGCAGGGGATGGGCCAGCACCAGCCCCTCCAGGTCGGCCGCGGTCACGTCGCGGACCCGCTCCCATTCCTCGACCTTGGCCGCAGCGCGCACGCTTTCGGCCAGCGCATCGGCCAGCACCAGCAACTCGCCGCTTTTCGCCGTCGCATTCTCGGCCACCGCGCCCACGCGATAAAGCCCGTAGGCGACGCCCGGATTATAGGCCACCGCCCGGTTCTGCGGAATGGTCCAGGGGGTGGTGGTCCAGATCACCACGCTGGCGGGTTTCTCCGTTGCCCAAATACCCTGCGACGATTCCACCGGGAACCGCACCCAGATGGTGTGGCTGGTATGGTCGTGATACTCGACCTCGGCCTCGGCCAGCGCGGTCTTTTCGACCGGCGACCACATCACCGGCTTCGAGCCCTGGTAGAGCGAGCCGTTCATCAGCAGCTTCATGAACTCGGCCGCGATCACCGCCTCGGCGTGATGGTCCATGGTCAGGTAGGGATCGTCCCATTTGCCGGTGATGCCCAGCCGCTTGAACTCCTCGCGCTGGACATCGACCCAATGCTCGGCAAAGCGGCGGCATTCCTGGCGGAACTCGACCACGTCGACCGCGTCCTTGTCGCGGCCTTCCTTGCGGTATTTCTCCTCGATCTTCCATTCGATCGGCAGGCCGTGGCAGTCCCAGCCCGGCACGTAGCGCGCATCGCGGCCCATCATCTGGTGGCTGCGCACGATGATGTCCTTGATGGTCTTGTTCAGCGCGTGGCCGATATGCAGGTTGCCGTTCGCATAGGGCGGGCCGTCGTGCAGGATGAAGGGCGCGCGCCCCGCCGCCCTCTCGCGCAGCCGGTCGTAGATGCCGATGCGCTCCCAGCGGGCCAGCCATTCGGGCTCGCGCTGCGGCAGGCCGGCGCGCATCGGGAAATCGGTCTGGGGCAGGAAGACGGTGTCGCGGTAATCGGTCGCGGCCTGGGTCTCGGTCGTGGTGTCGCTCATCTGGCGGGAATCCTTCGGTGGCAGGGCAGGCATGCATGACCCGGCGGCGAGGGCTCCCTACGCCGCCGGGCGAATAATTCGGAATATCCGCGCCCTGCTGAACATGCGCGGGTTATAGGAAACCGCCCCGAACCCTGCAAGCGCGGCTTGCACCCGCGGCCCGGCTCGGGCAGCAAGCGGCCATGAGCTACAGGATCGCCATCGCCGGCGCCGGGATCGGCGGCCTGGCCTCTGCCGCGCTTCTGGCCCGCGAGGGCCATGCCGTCACCCTGTTCGAGCGCTTTGCCGCGCCGCGCCCGCTGGGCTCGGGCCTGGTGGTCCAGCCGGTCGGGCTGGCCGTGCTGGACCGGATCGGCGCGGGCGAGGAGACCCGCCGCCTCTCCAGCCCCATCGCCCGGATGCTCGGGCACGAGGCGCGGGGCCGCAAGGTGCTGGACGTCTCCTATCCCGCCGCCGCGCCGGGCCGCGGCATCCATCGCGCCACGCTGTTCGGGCTGCTCTGGGACCGGGTCGCCGCGCTCGGCCTGCCGGTGGTGACCGGGGCCGAGATCGCCGCGGCGCCGCCGGACGGGGCGGGACGGCGCCTTGCGCTGGCGGATGGGCGCGATTTCGGCCCCTTCGACCTTGTCGTCGATGCCAGCGGTGCCGGCTCGCGGTTGTCGCCGCTACGGGCGCGGCCGCTGGGCTATGGCGCGATCTGGGGCACGGTGCCCTGGCCCGAGACGGATTTCCCCCGCGACCAGCTGCGCCAGCGCTACCGCGCCGCCAGCCGCATGGCCGGCGTGCTGCCGATCGGCTGCCTGCCCGGCGACCCGACGCCGCGCGCGGCCGTCTTCTGGTCCATGCCGCTGGCCGAGCTGGACCGTTGGCCGCAGACCCCGGTCGCGGATTGGCGCGCCCAGGTCGCCGTGCTCTGGCCGCAGATGGCGCCCTTCCTGGAAACCATCCGCGACCATGCGCAGATGACGCCGGCGCGCTACAGCCACGGCACCCTGCGCCGGCCCTTTGCGCCGGGCCTGGTCCATATCGGCGATGCCGCCCATCGCGCCAGCCCGCAGCTGGGGCAGGGGGCGAACATGGCGCTGCTCGACGCCTTTGCGCTGGCCCATGCGCTGCGCCGCCCGCTGGCGGAAGCCCTGCCGGATTACGCCGCCATGCGCCGCTGGCATGTGCGCATCTACCAGGCGATGAGCGCGGCCTTCACGCCGATGTATCAGTCGGGCAGCCGCAGCCTGCCCTGGTTGCGCGACCTGGTCCTGGCGCCGCTTTCGACCCTGCCGCTGCTGCGGCGCGGGCTGACGCATCTGGTCGCCGGCACCATGATCCCGCCGCTTTCGGGCACGCGCGATCCGTGACAGGCTTGCAGCGCGGGCCGCAGGGGTCCATATCCGGCGCATGATCCCGCCCCGTTTCGACGTCACACCCGAACAGATCGACCGCGTCGTCGCCACCTTCTACGCCGCGGTGCGCCGGCACGAGGTGCTGGGCCCGGTCTTCGCCGCCCATGTCGCCGACTGGCCCGAGCATGAGGCCAAGATCGCCCGCTTCTGGCGCAATGCCATCCTTTACGAGCGCGGCTATGACGGCAATCCGATGCAGGTCCACATGCGCACGGGCGACGTGAAGGCGCAGCATTTCGCGCCCTGGCTGATGCTTTTCGACGAAACCCTGCGCCGCACCCTGCCGCCCGAGACGGCCAAAGCCTGGTCGGCGCTTGCGCATCGCATCGGCGCCGGGCTGCGCATGGGGGTCGAGGATCTGCGCGAACGCCGTCCCGGCCCCCCGGTCTTGCGCTAGGCCGCGCGCAGGTGTAAACAAAACGGGAACATCCGAAAGGGCTTCCCGATGAAGATCGACTATCTCGAATTCAGCTCGCCCGACCTGCCGGCCACGAAAGCCTTCTTCGGCCAAGCCTTCGGCTGGCGTTTCAACGACTACGGTCCCGACTACCAGGAACTCGCCGATGCCGGCCTGGCGGGCGGCATCGCCGCCGGTTCCCCGGCGCCGCCGCTGGTGATCCTGCGCACCGACGACCTCGAAGCTGCGCTGGCCCGCGTGACCGAGGCGGGGGCCGCGATCACCCGGCCGATCTTCGCCTTTCCCGGCGGCCGCCGCTTCCAGTTCCGCGAGCCGGGCGGCACCGAGATGGCAATCTGGTCCGACCGCTGAGGCCGGTCACATCCGCGGTGGCCGCGCCTTGTAGACCGGCAGCCGCCAGCCGAAGCCCAGGCCCCCGGCGCGCAGCAGCAGCACCACCGCCGCGCAGCCGATCAGCGCCCAGCCGCGCCCGGCACCCAACGCCAGCAACAGCAGCGCCGCCACCGCCCCGCCAAAGGCGGCGGTGACGTAAAGCTCGCCCTGCTTCAGCACCAGGGGCACCTCATTCCCGACCACGTCGCGCATCAGCCCGCCGAAGGTGCCGGTCATCACCCCCATCAGCACGGTGACGACGGGGCTCACCCCCGCCTCCAGCGCCACGCCGACCCCGGCCGGCACCGCCACGGCCAGGGCAAAGGCATCCAGCCACAGGATGGCGCGATAGCGGCTCTCCAGCCGATGCGCGGTGAAGAACACCACGATCGCCGCGCCGGCGGTCAGCAGCAGCAGCTCGGGCCGCCCGACCCAGAACACCGGCGCCCGGCCCAAGACCAGGTCGCGCAGGGTGCCGCCGCCGATCCCGGTCAGCGTGGCGAAGAAGATGAAGCCGACGACGTCCAGCTGCCCGCGGCTCGCCACCAGCGCGCCGGTCAGGGCAAAGACCAGCACGCTGGCATAATCCAGAAGCGGGACCAGCGCCTCGACGCTCATCCCGCGGCCCTGGCCGGCTTGAAGGGCGCCATGCCCGCCCGCGCCAGCGCATCGGCGCGCTCGTTCTCGGGATGGCCAGCATGGCCCTTGATCCATTCCCAGCGCACCTTGTGGCGTGCCTGCGCCGCGTCAAGCCGCTGCCACAGCTCGGCATTCTTCACCGGCTTGCGGTCGGCGGTGCGCCAGCCGTTCTTCTTCCAGCCGTGGATCCATTGCGTGACGCCGTTCTTCACATAGGCGCTGTCGGTGGTCACGGTGATCTCGCTCGGCCGGGTCAGCGCCTCCAAGGCCGAGATCGCCGCCATCAACTCCATGCGGTTGTTGGTGGTCTCGGCCTCGCCGCCCGACAGCTCGCGCTCCTTCAGCACCGTCTCGCCTTCCATGGCCCGCATCAGCACCCCCCAGCCGCCGGGGCCGGGATTGCCGCTGCAGGCGCCGTCGGTCCAGGCGAACAGCGCGCTCACGCCTCCAGTCCCTTGTAGCCGGGCAGGGCGGCGATGCGGCCAAGCCAGCGCCCGATGCCGGGGAACCGCGCCATGTCGAACCCGCCCAGGCTGCCGGCCGTATGGGTATAGCCGTAAAGGCAGATATCGGCGAGGCTGACGGCATCGCCCACCAGCCAGTCATGCCCGGCCAGCCGGTCCTCCATCACCTGGAGCAGCGCATGGCCGCGCTCCAGCAGTTCGGCCATGCGCTCGGGCGTCGCCTGAGCGCGGCGCTGCGGATAGACCTGCAAGGCCGCGCGCACGGCGATCACGCCCTCGTGCTGGTTCTGCTCCCAGAACATCCAGCCCAGCATGGCGGCGCGCTCGAAGGCGTCCTGCGGCACGAAGCGCGTGCCCTCGCCCAGCCAGCACAGGATCGCGTTCGATTCCGGCAACAGCCGCCCGTCGTCCAGCTCCAGCACCGGCGCCTTGCCAAAGGGCAGCCGCCCCGTCGCCTTGGCCGCCGCCAGCGCCTCGGTCAGATATTCGACATCCACGATCTCGCAATCGCGCCCCAGCAGCGCCAGGGCCAGCCGAACCTTGTAACTGTTGCCGGATGACGGCATCGACCAGAGCTTCATCCCGACCCTTTCTTCGTTCCCAAAATACTCCGGGGGAGGCCCGCAGGGCCGGGGGCAGCGCCCCCCGCGACGGCACCGCCCGGCAAGCCCGGCTCAGGCCTCGCGCAAGACCCGCGGCACCTTGAACTCGACATTCTCGCGCGCCGTCTCGACCATCTCGACCGTCACGTCGTAGCGTTCGCGAAAGGCCGCGACCACCTCGTCCACCAGCACCTCGGGGGCCGAGGCACCGGCGGTCACGCCCACCGCCCGCGCGCCTTCGATGGCGCGCCAGTCGATCTGGTCGGCGCGCATCACCAGCTGGGAATAGGCGCAGCCGGCGGCGCTGCCCACCTCGACCAGCCGGCGCGAGTTGGAACTGTTCGGCGCCCCGATCACCAGAAGCGCGTCGATCTGCCCGGCGATGGCCTTGACCGAGGCCTGCCGGTTGGTCGTCGCATAGCAGATGTCCTCCTTGGCCGGCCCCCTGATGCCGGGAAACCGGGCCTGCAAGGCGGCCACGATGGCGGCGGTGTCGTCGACCGACAGCGTGGTCTGGGTGATGAAGGCCAGCCGCGAAGGATCGCGCGGCTCGATCCCGGCCACGTCCTCGACCGTCTCGACCAGCAGCACCTCGCCCTCGGGCAATTGCCCCATGGTGCCCAGCACCTCGGGGTGGCCGGCATGGCCGATCATCACCATCTGCAGGCCCTCGGCGTGGTGGCGCTCGGCCTCGACATGGACCTTGCTGACCAGGGGGCAGGTGGCGTCGACGAAGACCATCTCGCGCCGCCGCGCCTCGGCCGGCACCGCCTTGGGCACGCCATGGGCGGAAAAGATCACCGGCCGGTCGTCCGGGCATTCGTCCAGCTCCTCGACGAAGACCGCGCCCTTGTCGCGCAGGCTGTCGACGACGAACTTGTTATGCACGATCTCGTGGCGGACATAGACCGGCGCGCCCCATTTCTGCAGCGCCATCTCGACGATCTTGATGGCGCGGTCGACGCCGGCGCAAAAGCCGCGCGGCGCGGCCAGGTAAAGGATCAGGGGCGGTTTCTTGTCCATGGGCTTCACCTAACCCCGGCAGGGGCGCCTCGCAAGGGATCAGGCGCCCTCGAAGCTGGTCAGGGCATGGACCTCGTGGCCCAGCCCCTCCAGCAGCGCCCGCCCGCCCAGCTCGGGCAGCTCGATCACGAAGGCGCAGCCCACGACCTCGGCTCCCAGCCGCTCGCAAAGCGAGATCCCGGCCGCCGCGGTGCCGCCGGTGGCCAGCAGGTCGTCCACGATCAGCACCCGTTCGCCGGGGCGAAGCGCGTCGTCGTGGATCTCCATCACCGCCTCGCCATATTCCAGCGCATAGGCATGGCTGATGACGGCGCCGGGCAGCTTGCCCTTCTTGCGGATCGGCACGAAGCCCACGGAAAGCTGATGCGCCACCGCGCCGCCCAGGATGAAGCCGCGCGCCTCGAGCCCGACCACCTTGTCGATGGCCTCGCCGGCATAGGCGGCCAGAAGCTGGTCCACCGCCATGCGAAAGCCGCGCGCATCGGCAAAAAGCGTGGTCACGTCGCGAAACAGGATGCCCTCATGCGGGAAATCGACGATGGTGCGGATATAGTCGCGCACCGTCCGGGTGTCGCGGCGGCGCTTTTCGGGCCGGTTCTCCATCAGGGGCGCTCCATCTCGAAGGTCTGGGTGGTGATGGTGTAGTCCTTGTAGCCCATGCGCGACAGCCAGCCGGTGGCGCGCAGGTCGAAGCGGCCGTCCTTCAGGCAATCCTCGCGCAGGTGGATGCCGGTGACGACGCCCAGCACCATGTAGTTCGCCTCGCCCGCCAGCCGCAGGATGCGGGTCGCGCGGCATTCCAGCGCCGCGGCGGCGCCGGCCACGCGCGGGCAGTCGATGCTCTCGCATTCGGCGGGCTCGATGCCGGCGGCCTGGAATTCGTTCACCCCGGCGGGCAGGGCGGCGGAACTGGCGTTGACCTGGTCCTTCAGCGGCCCGTCGGCGATGTTGACGCAGAAGACGCGCGACTCGGCGATCTGGGCCACGCTGTCCTTGGTCCCGTTCCGGTCCGGCTTGGCCGCGGTCGAGGCGAACATGACCTGCGGCGGCACATAGGCGGTCAGGTTGAAGAAGGAATAGGGCGCCAGGTTGTCGCCCTGCCGCCCGCGGGTCGAGATCCAGCCGATCGGCCGCGGCGCGACGATGGCGTTCAGCGGATTGTGCGGCAGCCCGTGGCCGTCCTGGGGTCGGTAGAACATGGCGTGCCTCGCTGGTCGCTCAGTGATGCGGGGCCCAGAAGTGACCCCATGCGCGCGGCGCGTCAAGCGTTCTTGCCGCCTTGCCCGCCCGCCCCCGCCCGCCCTTGCGACAGTCCGGCGAATTTTGCCGCCCCGGTCCCGCAGGCGGTTTTCGCGGCCGCGCCTGCATGTTACGCGGTCCCTGCGCCGCGCCCAGACCACCCGAATCCCGACCCCAGCACCGGAGGCAGGATGTACGAACTTTGCCCCGAAACCCCCGCCGACGCGCCCGAGGTCGAGGCGCTTCTGGACCTGTGCTTTGCGCCGGGGCGCACGGCGCTGTCTTCCTATCGGCTGCGCGAGGGGGTGGCGCCGGTCGGGCCGCTGTGCCTGATGCTGCGCGACGATTTCGGCGCGCTGATGGGCGCGATCCGCTATTGGCCGGTGCGCGTGGCCGGGCGGCCGGTGCTGCTGCTGGGCCCGGTCGCCGTGCATCCGACGACGCAGGGCGAGGGGCTGGGCGCGCTTCTGATGCGCGAAAGCCTGACCCGCGCGGCCGAGATGGGCTGGCAGCGGGTGATGCTGGTCGGCGATCTGCCCTATTATCAACGCTTTGGCTTCTGGAAGCTCGAAGATGTCGAGATGCCGCCGCCCACCAACCCCGACCGCGTGCTGGGGCTGGAGCTGGTGCCCGGCGCCTGGGCGGGCGTCACCGGCCTGGTCGAGCGCGAGACCGGCGAATCCGCGCCCGGCCAGCGCGAGATGCGCCGCGAGGGCTGCACCCAGGTCGCGCCGCCCGATCACTCGGCATAGAGGAAATCCTGCGGGTGATTGGCCAGGCTGCCGGTCAGCGCGGCATAAAGGATGGTGCGGCCGTCGATGGTCTCGGGCCCGCCGGCCATGCCGAGCCAGGTCAGCAGCTCCGCCCCCTCGCCATCGCGCACCGAAAGCACGCCATAGGCCGTGCCGCCGGCGGGCGCGTAAAGCACCGCGAACTGGTTTTCGCCGCAGTCGTGCTGCTTGCAGGCGGTCATGGCCAGGTATTCCCGGCCGCCGAAGGCGACCTTCTGGCTGGGCGAGATCACCGCGCCCTCGCGCAGCCATTCGGGCATCTGGTGGCCCTCGGCCATCTTCTCGACCGCCGCGGTCAGGCCCTGGTCCTTGCCCAGATCGGCCAGCGTCAGCCCCGTCTCGGGCGCCGCGGCCTGGGCGGTCGCCTGCTCTGCCGGTTGCTCGACCGTCGCTTGCGCGCCCGTGTCTTGCGTTCCCGTCTCCTGCGTCCCGCTTTCCTGCGCCAGGGCGGCGGGCCCCAGCATCAGCGCGGCGGTCAGGGTCAGGGCCGGGATCGTGCGGCGGATGTTCATGGCGGTCTTCCTTGTCCTTGTTCTTGCGTCGTTCTTGCGTCCCGTCCTTCCGGCGGCGGGCTGCCGATTCGCCACAGGAACCCGCGGCACGGGTTGCGGGTTCCTTTGCCAGTGCCCAGTTCTAGCACAGCCATGACATCGCAGGGTATCCACAGGATGACCGAACAAAGCCAGATCCCCGTCCGCCAAACCGTCCTGCCGCCGATCGACGACCCGACCGTGCATGCGGCGATCGACCGGCTGGCGCGGCGCTATCTCCAGGCGGGCGGCGTGGCGATGGAACTGCTGACCGCCATCGGCGGCAAGGCCGAGGGGTTGCTGGAACGCCTTCCGGCCCCGGTGCGCGGGCGCATGGACCGGCTTACGCTGGCGGCGCTGAACCGCGCCTTCGACGCCGCCTCGCGGTCGCGCGGGGTGCTGCGGGACCGGGGCGACCTGTTCAACCGCCTGCTCTCGACCACCTCGGGCGCGGTGGGCGGGCTGGCCGGGATCGGCGGCGCGGCGCTGGAGCTGCCGGTGACGGTAACGCTGCTCTTGCGCGCGATCATGGACATCGCCGCCGAGCATGGCTTCGACCCGGTCTCGGACGAGGCCCGGCGCGAGGCGCTGCATGTCTTTGCCTCGGCCGGGCCGCTTTCGGATGACGACGGCACCGACCTGGGGCTGCTGGCCGCGCGGATGACCATTACAGGCCAGACCGTGCAGGCGCTGATCGCGCGGGTGGCGCCGCGGCTGTCCGCCTCGCTGGCGCAGAAGCTGGCGGCGCAGGCCGTGCCGGTGCTGGGCGCGCTTGCCGGGGCCTCGATCAACTACAGTTTCACCCGCTACTACCAGGAACTGGCGCGGGTGCATTTCGGCCTGCTGCGGCTGTCGCAGGAAACCGGCATCCCGCGCGAGGCGCTGGCCGAGGCGCTGGAGTTGCGCATGATCCAGCTGCGCCCGAACACGGCGGCGCGCAAGCTGTCGCGGCGCGCCTAGGCCTCGGGCTCGGCGGCCAGTTCCAGCACCGCGGCCGGCGCCTCAAGGTGCTCGATGCCCAGCGGCGCCGAGGGCCGGGCGAGGCGCGATTTCACCACCCAATGCAGCCGCTCCTGCGCGCGGGTGATGGCGACATAGGCCAGCCGCTTCCACAGCGCGATGCCGGCTTCCGAGCGGCCCGACCAGGCGGCGGCGGCGATGTCGGGGGCAAAGACCTGCACGTCGGGCCATTGGCTGCCCTGCGCCTTGTGGATCGTCACCGCCGCGCCATGCAGGAAGGTCGCGCCCATGCGGGCGGCAAAGGGGATGAAGGGCTCCTCGACATCCGGGATCTCGATCTTGACGATGCTGGCGGCGGAAAGCCGTGGCTCCTCGGCGCCCACGACATGCAGGCGCGAGAAGCCGGGCTTGCGCCCCGGTCCCAGATAGACCACCTGCGCCCCCTTGATCAGCCCGCGCGCCTCCAGGTCGATGCGCTTCTTGCGGTGCTTCAAGGGCAGTTCCAGCCCGTCGCAGATCAGGGGCTCGCCCGGCAGCAGCGCATCGCCCGGCGCGCCATAGGCCGAGCGAAAGGCCTGGATCAGCTTGATGCGGGTGATGTTGCGCCAGACCAGGACCGGGCTTTGCGCCATCAGGTCGGATTCGACCCGCTCGGCCCAGGTCACGCGCGGATCGCGGGCGGCGGCCTCGCGGATCATGCGTTCGAAGGCGTCGAACTCCAGCCTGGGATCGGCCAGCGCATGGGCGAGGTCCAGGATCGGGCTGTCGCCCTCCTGGCGGTGGATGCGGCTCAGCATCAGCCGCTGCGAGGCCGCGAGCCGATCAAAGACCATCTCGCCCGATTGCCCGACCGGGGCCAGCTGCGCCGGATCGCCGAACAGGATCAGAAGGGGAAAGATCTCGCGCAGGTCTTCGAACTGGCGCTCGTCCAGCATCGAGGCCTCGTCGACCAGCCCGATGTCCAGCCCGTCCTCGCGCCGCTTCCAGCCGCGGATGAAGTCCGAGCCGCGCAGGCCGGCCGCGGCCAGGGCGCCGGGGATTGAGGCATGCTGGTCGTAGAAGGCCTTGGCCCGGTCCAGCGCCGCCTCGGTCAGCCCCTCCATCAACCCTTCGACGGAAGGGCGCTCGCCCACGCCGGTCAGCCAGTCGGCGATGCGCTCGTATTCCGGGTCGTAGACCGGGGTATAGAGGATGCGGTGGATGGTGGTCGCCGGCACGCCGCGCATGCGCAGCACGAAGGCCGCCTTGTTGGTGGGGGCCAGGATGGCGACGGTGCGGCGGTCCTTGCGCTTCTTGCCCTCGTAATCGCCCGAGACGACATCGACCCCGGCCGCCTTCAGCGCCTTGGTCAGCTCGGCAAGCAGCAGGGTCTTGCCCGAGCCGGCCTTGCCGATCACCGCCATGACCCGGCCCTTGCCGGGCTTCGGCGGCGCGATCTCTTCCGAGACGAGGTCGATGCCGGACTCCTCGAGCGCGGCGGCAAGCGCATCCCAGGCTTCGGCCTGATCGGGGGAAAGGGCGGGCAGGGTCATGCGCCCTTGTTAGCCCGCGGCGCGAGGGGCGGAAAGGCCGATCCGGTGGCGCCGCCGCGATTTGGGTATTTGTGCAACGAAGAAGAAGCCGGGTGCGGCCCCGATCTTCTCTGTTCTCCAAATACCCATGCGGGGCGCGCGCGCGTTCGTCATGCGCAGGGGTCTTTCGGGGCGCAGGCGGGCGGGCTTATCCGTGGCTTGCCGCGATCAGCGCGGCGACGCCCAGCACGATCAGCGCCATGCCCGCCATCTGCCGCCCCGAGATGCCTTCGCGGAACAGCCGGCCCGAGACGAGCTGCGCCATCACCACCTCGACCAGGGCCAGCGTGCGGACATTGGCCGCCGCGGTCAGCGCGAAGCCCAGGAACCAGAACAGCGAGGCCAGCGCCCCCAGGGCGCCCGCGCCCAGCGAGCCGCGCCAGTGCCGGGCGATGCCCGCCAGCGCCCTGCGGTCGGCGGCGCCCAGCCAGGCCAGCATGATCGCGCTTTGCAGCGCCAGGCTGAGCAGCAGGACGGTCGCGGCCCGCACCGGCTCGGCGCCGAAGGGCAGGGCGAGGATCGCGCCGCGAAAGCCGATGGCCGAGAGGCCGAAGAGCGCCCCGGCCGCGATGCCCAGGCCGCCCGCGCGCCAGCCGCCGCGCCGCCAGTCGGCCCCCGACATCAGCACCACGCCCAGCGTGGCCGTGGCGATCGCCGCCATGCGCACCGGGCCCAGCGGCTCGGCCAGCAGCAGGGCGCCGATCAGCGCCAGCGTCACCGGCTCGGTCTTGATCAGCGCTGTGGTGACGCCGAAGCCGCGGCTTTCCATCGTCAGCAGCATCAGCGCGGTGGCGGCGATCTGCGAGCTTGCCCCCAGCGCCGCCCAGCCCAGCACCGCCGCATCGGGCATGGGGACCGGCACCAGCACCGCCATGCCGGCCAGGGCCAGCGCAGCAAAGGGCAGGCCGAAGAGAAAGCGCACCGCGGTCGCGCCCATGGTGCCGAGTTCCGCGGTCAGCCGCCGCTGCGCCGCGTTGCGCCCGGTCTGGGCCGCGGCGGCGATCAGCGTGGCGAGGATCCAGCTCAAGCCCCGGCCTCGCCCATCAGCCCCGGATCGCCTCCAGCATCCGCGTGACGTTCTCGGGGTCGGCCTCGGGGGTGATGCCGTGGCCGAGGTTGAAGATATGCGGCCCCTGCGAGAAGGCCCGCACGATCCGGCGCGTCTCGGCCACCAGGGCGTCGCCGCCCGTCACCAGCAGGCGCGGGTCCAGGTTGCCCTGCACGCAGCCGTCCTTCTGCACCTCGGCCGCCGCCCAGTCGGCGCTGACCGAATTGTCCAGCGCCACGCAATCGGCGCCGGTGGCGCGGGCAAAGCCCGCATAGCGCGGCCCGGCCTCGCGCGGGAAGGCGATGACCGGGATGCCGGGATGGCGCGATTTCAGCGCGGCGATGATCCGGCGCGCGGGCTCGACCGCGAAATCGTCGAAGTCCCGGCCCTTGAGCGAGCCGGCCCAGCTGTCGAAGAGCTTGACCACCTCGGCCCCGGCCTCGATCTGGGCCGAGAGATAGTCGATGGTCGCCTCGGTGATGCGGTCGATCAGCGCGGTGAAGGCGGCGCGGTCCTCGGCCTTGAAGGCATGTGCCGGGGCCTGGTCGGGGGTGCCGCGGCCGGCGACCATGTAGGTCGCGACGGTCCAGGGCGCGCCGGCAAAGCCGATCAGCGTGGTCTCGCGCGGCAGTTCGCGCGCGAGGATGCGCACGGTTTCATAGACCGGCGCCAGCGTGTCGTGGATCGCCCCGGTCGGCTTCAGCGCCGCGACCCCGGCGGCGGTGATGACGGTGGAAAGCCGCGGCCCCTCGCCGGTCACGAACCACAGGTCGAGCCCCAGCGCCTGCGGCAAAAGCAGGATGTCGGCAAAGAGAATCGCCGCGTCGAAACCATAGCGGCGGATCGGTTGCAGCGTGACCTCGGCCGCCAGGTCGGGGGTGTAGCACAGCGACAAAAAGTCGCCGGCCTGGGCGCGGGTGGCGCGGTATTCCGGCAGGTAGCGGCCGGCCTGGCGCATCATCCAGACGGGCGGAACGGGCAAACGCTCGCCCTTGAGCGCGCGCAGGATGGTTTTTTCGGACATAATTCACCTCTCGCCCCCTTCATGGCGCGCGCGTCCCCGTTGTCAAGGCCGAGGGGGGGCGCTAAGCCCTGTGCCATGACCCAGATGCCCGACCCCCAGAACCCCATCCGCATCGGCACCCGTGGCTCGGCCCTGGCGCTGGCGCAGGCGCATGAAACCCGTGACCGGCTGATGGCTGCGCATGGCCTTGCGGCCGACGCCTTTCAGATCGTGGTGATCAAGACCACCGGCGACCGCGTGCTGGACCGCCCGCTGAAGGAGATCGGCGGCAAGGGCCTGTTCACCCGCGAGATCGAGGATGCGCTGCTGGCGCAGCAGATCGACATCGCCGTGCATTCCATGAAGGACATGCCGACGCTGCAACCCGACGGGCTGGTGATCGACTGCTACCTGCCGCGCGAGGATGTGCGCGACGCCTTCGTCAGCGCGCAGTTCGCGGCGATTTCCGAGCTTCCCCAAGGGGCTGTCGTCGGTTCCTCAAGCCTGCGGCGGCGGGCGCAGCTGGCGGCACGGCGGCCCGACCTGAAGCTGGTGGAGTTTCGAGGAAACGTGCAGACCCGCCTGAAAAAACTTGAGGAAGGCGTCGCCGTGGCGACCTTCCTGGCCATGGCGGGGCTGACGCGGCTGGGGATGCTGCATGTGGCGCGCGGCGCGGTCGCGCCCGACGAGATGCTGCCGGCCGTGGCGCAGGGCTGCATCGGCGTCGAGCGGCGCAGCGATGACGCGCGTCTCGCCGCGATGCTGGGCGCGATCTCGGACCGCGACAGCGCGCTGCGGGTGACGGCCGAGCGCGCCTTCCTGGCGCGGCTGGACGGTTCCTGCCAGACGCCCATCGCCGGGCTGGCGGAACTCGATGGCGACCGGCTGCGGCTGCGCGGCGAGATCCTGCGCCCCGACGGCAGCGAGGTGATCGCCGGCGAGCGCATCGGGCCGGCCGCGGACGGCGCGGCCATGGGCACCGACCTGGCCGAGGAATTGCGCGGTCGCGCGCCTGCCGATTTCTTCGACTGGTCCTAGAGCGCCAGGGCCAGCGCCAGGCCCAGCCCCAGCAGCGCCATTGCCCGGCGATACAGCGCCAGCCCGCGCAGCAGGTCCGCCGCGCCGGGGTCGCGGGCGCCCGTGTTCAGCCAGGGTTCGAGGCTTTCCACGCCGTGATAGCGGCGCGGGCCCGACAGGCGCACGTCCAGCGCGCCGGCCATGGCACCCTCGGGCCAGCCGGCATTGGGCGAGCGGTGGCGGCGCGCGTCGCGGCGCATCACCCGCCAGGCCCGCCGCGACCCCGCCGCCGCGACAAAGAGCAGCCCGGTCAGGCGCGAGGCCGGCAGGTTCACCAGGTCGTCCAGCCGCGCCGCCACCCGCCCGAACAGCGCGTGACGCGGGCTCATGTGGCCGATCATCGAATCGAGCGTGTTGATCGCCTTGTAGGCGGCGATCCCCGGCAGCCCGGCCACCGCCGCCCAGAACAGGGGCGCGACCACACCGTCCGAGGCGTTCTCGGCCAGGCTTTCCAGCGCGGCGCGGGCGATGGGCTCGGGCCGGTCGTCGAGGTCGCGGCCGACGATCATCGCCACCGCCGCCCTGGCCGCCGGAACATCCCCGGCGGTCAGGGGGCGGGCCACGGCGGCGACGTGATCGTGCAGCGAACGGGTGGCGACCAGCGGCCAGGCCAGCACGCCCAGAATCACCGGGCCGAAGGGCAGCCCCGCCAGGGCCCAGGTCAGCAGCAGCGCCGGGATCACCGCCGCGCCCAGCGTCACCGCCACCGCCAGCGCGCCGCGGGCGATGCGGTGCCGGCCGCGGTTCCAGCGCGCATCCAGCGCCGAGATCAGCCGGCCGATCCACACCACCGGATGCGAGATGCGGCGATAGAGCGCATCGGGCCAGCCGATCAGCGCATCGACCAGCAGGGCGGTCAGGGCGATGGTCAAGGTCTCGGGCGTCATGGCGCGACCCGGTTGACGGCCTCGACGGCCCAGCCGGCCGGGCTGCGCGACAGGATGGTCAGCGACAGCGGCGCCACCGAGAATGACAGCGCCGCCGGACCGATCGCCAGGGCCAGCGCAGCGCGCACCGTGCCGGCATGGGCGACGATGGCCACCGTGCCGCGGGCCTGCTCCAGCAGCGGCTGCACCCGCGCCGCCATGTCGAGGAAGCTTTCGCCCCCCGGCGGGCGCTGGCGGGCCAGCGCCTCGGGCGGCAGCGGGCCCAGGTCGGGGATCATGGCGCCGGGCTCCTCCCAGGCGCCGAAATCCTGCTCCCACAGGCCGGGATGCCATTCGGGGGCCAGGTCCAGCGCCGCGCAGGTCTGCCGGCAGCGCAGGGCGGGGCTGGACCAATGCTTGCCCGCGCCGCGCAAGGCCGCGCGCGCCCAGTCGAGCGCGGCGCGGTCGCTGCAATCCGCCGCCACATCGCGCCGCCCGGCCAGCCCCGGCCCGGCCAGCGGCGCATGGCGCAGGATCAGCAGCCGTGCGGCGGTATCGAAAGGCGGGCTCATCGGGCATCCTTGCGGCTGGGCGCGGCAGGAATGGCGCGGGGACGCGGGCTTGTCAACGAAGCCCCGGCCGGCGCAGGATCGGCGGCAAGAAGAGGTGCCGCGACAGCAGGCTTGACGCCGGCCCGGTTCCGGCGGCATAAACCAGTTAAATGAACACTCGTTCAATAAACGGAGGAGATGGCCGATGTTCACCGCGGGAATGCAGTTCGACCTGGGCGAGGACGTGAACGCGCTGCGCGAGACCGTCCATCGCTGGGCGCAGGAGCGGGTGAGGCCCATCGCGGCCGAGGTGGACCGCAAGAACGCCTTCCCGAACGAGCTGTGGCGCGAGATGGGCGACCTGGGCCTGCTGGGCATCACCGTGTCCGAGGAATTCGGCGGCAGCGGCATGGGCTATCTGGCGCATGTCATCGCGACCGAAGAGATCGCCCGCGCCTCGGCCTCGGTCAGCCTGTCCTATGGCGCGCATTCGAACCTTTGCGTGAACCAGATCAAGCTGAACGGCACCGACGAGCAGCGGCGGAAATACCTGCCCGACCTGTGTTCGGGCCGTGCCGTGGGCGCGCTGGCCATGTCCGAGGAGGGCGCGGGCAGCGATGTCGTCGGCATGAAGCTGCGCGCCGAAAAGCGCAACGACCGCTATGTGCTGAACGGCAGCAAATACTGGATCACCAACGCGCCCGACGCCGATACGCTGGTGGTCTATGCCAAGACCGACCCCGAGGCGGGCAGCCGCGGCATCACCGCCTTCATCGTCGAGCGCGGCATGAAGGGCTTCTCGAGCAGCCCGCATTTCGACAAGCTGGGCATGCGCGGCTCGAACACCGGCGAGCTGATCTTCGAGGATTGCGAAGTGCCCTTCGAGAACGTGCTGGGCGCCGAGGGCAAGGGCGTGCGCGTGCTGATGTCGGGCCTCGACTACGAGCGGCTGGTGCTGTCGGGCATCGGCACCGGCATCATGGCGGCCTGCCTCGACGAGGTCATGCCCTATGTCAAGGAACGCAAGCAGTTCGGCCAGCCCATCGGGTCGTTCCAGCTGATGCAGGGCAAGATCGCCGACATGTATGTCGCGCTGAACACGGCGCGCGCCTATGTCTACGAGGTGGCGCGCAGCTGCGATGCCGGCCGCGTCACCCGCCAGGACGCCGCGGGCGCGGTGCTTTACGCCAGCGAGCAGGCCATGGTGCAGGCGCATCAGGCCGTGCAGGCGCTGGGGGGCGCGGGCTTCCTGAACGATTCGGTCGTCAGCCGGCTGTTCCGCGACGCCAAGCTGATGGAGATCGGCGCCGGAACCTCCGAGATCCGCCGGATGCTGATCGGCCGCCAGCTGATGGAGATCGCCTGATGCGCGCGCTGGCGCTGTTCCTGCTGATGGCTGCGCCGGCGCTGGCCCAGGACGGGCCCGGCTATGGCGGCAAGCCGCTTGCCGCCTGCCTCGACCGCATGGCCGGCGAAGGGGGCGACCGGCGCAGCTGCATCGGCGCGGCCTCGGGGCCCTGCATGGACCAGCCGGGCGGCCAGACGACCGCGGGCATGGTGCAATGCCTGACGGCCGAGGCGGCGGATTGGGACCGGCTGCTCAACCGCTGGTATTCCGCGGCGATGAACCGGGCCGAGGCCATGGATGCCGGCCAGGGCGACGGCCAGGACATGGAAGAAGCGGCGCCGGTGCTGAAGCAGGCGCAGCGCAACTGGATCGCCTTTCGCGACGAAAGCTGCCGGTTCGAGGCGCTGCGCTATCAGGGCGGCACCATGCGCGGCATCGCTCATGCCGGCTGCATGATGCAGCTTTCTGCCGAACAGGCGCTGCGGCTGCGCGTCCTTGCCGAGGAGGAGGGCTGATGCGCGCGCTGGCCTTCCTGCTGCTGCTGGGCGCGCCCGCCTTGGCCGGCGATGCCTCGGGCTTCGATCCGGCGGCGATCGACCAATGCCTCGACGCGGCCGAAACCCAGGGCGCGCGGGCCGATTGCGCCGGGACGGGGATGGATGCCTGCCTGGATTACGCCCGGCAGAAATACACTGGCGACGACCCGGATTTCCCGATGGCGAACTGCCTCGACGCCTCGCACCAGGCATGGGAGGCGAAGCTGACCGCCGTCTACCAGGCGGCGCTGGAGGCCGCCGATCCGCCAGAGCCGCTGCGCCGGATGGAGCGCAGCTGGATCGCCTTTCGCGAGGCGCTGTGCGAAGGCGCCGGCGATCTGGCCCGCGCCCGCTGCATCCGCGACGAGACGGCGCGGCAGGTGGCGCTGCTCATGTCGCTGGCGGACCTGCAATGAGCGGCGGTGGGGAAAAGGGGCGCGCCCGGTGGCGGCGCCCCCGTCCAGGCCGTGACGGCGGCCTAGAATTTCATCACATAGCTGATGCCGGCGACGAGCGGATCGACCTCCACGGTGCCGATCTTGGTGCCGTTCAGCTCGACATCGGGGTCGATGTCGATCCAGCGCAGGTCGGCGCGCAGCGCGGCGCGGTCGTTGATCCAGTGATCCACGCCCAGATGCGCAGCCAGGCCCAGGCTGTTCTTGACCCGCAGATCCTGGCCGGCCAGCGGCCCCTTGGCCTCGCCGTCCCAGAAGCCGGTAAAGTTCACGCCCAGGCCGACAAAGGGCTTCCAGCGCGGATGCACGTCGAAGTGATATTGCACCGAGACCACCGGCGGCAGGTGCTTGACCGTGCCGATCTCGGTCCCGTTCGACTTGATCGAATGTTTGAGGGGCAGGGCGCCCAGCACCTCGATACCGATATTGTCGCGAATGAAATACTCAAAGGTGATGCTGGGGCGGGTGCTGTTGCCGACATCCACCGGCGTCGGCCCCGCCAGCACGCCATTGTCCGATTTCGGGTTCACATGCGCGATCCCGAAGCCAAGCGTCCAGTCGCCTTGCGATTGCGCAAGCACGGGGGAGGCAAGCGCGGCGAGTGCCGCGGCGATGGCAAGCTTGTGTCTCATGGCGATCCTCTTTTCTTGTCGCATGCTCGCTCATCGCGCCTTGTTTCGGGCTTCGACGTTGATCTGGATCAATATTTCCGCTTTTGGCCGGCCTGCGACAAACTGGCGCAGACCTCCGGCGCTTCGACCGAAAGGATGATGCGATGAAGCTTGGCACCTCGGTCCTGCCTTCCTCGGAAACCTTCCGCGCCAATCGCGCGGCGCATCTCGCCATGCTCGAGACGGTGCGCGAGGCGGCGCTGGCCGCGGCGGCGGGCGGCGGCACGAAGGCGCTGGAGCGCCATGTCGCCCGCGGCAAGATGCCCCCGCGCGAGCGGGTGGCGAACCTGCTCGATCCCGGCTCGCCCTTCCTGGAAATCGGCGCGACGGCGGCGCATGGCATGTATGACGGCGCCGCGCCCTCGGCCGGGGTGATCGCCGGCATCGGCCGGGTGCATGGGCAAGAGGTGATGGTCGTGGCCAATGACGCGACGGTCAAGGGCGGCACCTATTACCCGATGACGGTGAAAAAGCACCTGCGCGCGCAGGAGATCGCCGAGGAATGCCATCTGCCCTGCGTCTACCTGGTCGATTCCGGCGGGGCGAACCTGCCCAACCAGGACGAGGTCTTTCCCGACCGCGACCATTTCGGCCGCATCTTCTACAACCAGGCGCGCATGTCGGCCAAGGGCATCGCGCAGATCGCCGTGGTCATGGGCTCCTGCACGGCGGGCGGCGCCTATGTCCCGGCCATGTCGGACGTGACCATCATCGTCCGCAACCAGGGCACGATCTTCCTGGCCGGCCCGCCGCTGGTGCGCGCCGCCACCGGCGAGGTGGTCTCGGCCGAAGACCTGGGCGGCGGCGATGTCCACACCCGCCTTTCCGGCGTCGCCGACTACCTGGCCGAGGACGACGCCCATGCGCTGGCCATCGCCCGCCGTGCCGTCGCCAACCTGAACCGCCGCCGGCCGGAGGGCGTCGCATGGCAATCCCCCGAACCCCCGGCCCATGACCCCGAGGAAATTCTCGGCCTCGTCCCCGCCGATCTCAAGACCCCCTACGACATCCGCGAGGTGATCGCGCGCGTGGTGGACGGCTCGCGCTTCGACGAGTTCAAGGCCCGCTTCGGCGAGACGCTGGTGACGGGCTTCGCCCATCTCGAAGGCTGTCCCATCGGCATCGTGGCCAATAACGGCGTGATCTTCTCGGAGGCCGCGCAGAAGGGCGCGCATTTCATCGAGCTCTGCTCGATGCGGGGCATCCCGCTGGTCTTCCTGCAGAACGTCACCGGCTTCATGGTCGGGCGCAAATACGAGAACGAGGGCATCGCCCGGCACGGCGCCAAGATGGTGACGGCGGTGGCGACGACCAATGTGCCCAAGATCACCATGCTGGTCGGCGGCAGCTTCGGCGCCGGCAATTACGGCATGGCCGGCCGTGCCTATTCGCCGCGATTCCTCTGGACCTGGCCCAATTCGCGCATCTCGGTGATGGGCGGCGAACAGGCGGCGGGCGTGCTGGCCACCGTGCGCCGCGAGGGGATCGAGCGCCAGGGCGGCCGCTGGAGTGCCGAGGAAGAGGCCGAGTTCAAGCGCCCCACCATCGAGATGTTCGAGCGCCAGTCGCACCCGCTCTATGCCTCGGCCCGGCTCTGGGACGACGGCGTCATCGACCCCCGAAAGACCCGCGACGTGCTGGCGCTCAGCCTGCGCGCCAGCCTCAATGCGCCGATCGAGCCGACGCGCTTCGGCATCTTCAGGATGTGACGCCGATGCGCATTTCCACCCTGCAAGGCGACATCACCCGGCTCGCCATGGACGCCATCGTCAATGCCGCCAATCGCACGCTGCTGGGCGGCGGCGGCGTCGACGGCGCCATCCACCGCGCCGCCGGCCCCGAACTGCTCGCGGAATGCCGCGCCATCGGCGGCTGCCCGACCGGCGAGGCCCGCATCACCAGGGGCTACGGCCTGCCGGCCCGATACGTCATCCATGCCGTCGGCCCGGTCTGGCAAGGCGGCACGGCGGGCGAGGACGACCTGCTCGCCAGCGCCTATCGCCACAGCCTGCTTCTTGCCCAGGCCCATGACATCGCCCGCATCGCCTTCCCGGCGATCTCGACCGGCATCTACGGCTTCCCGGCCGAGCGCGCCGCCCGCATCGCGGTCGCGGCCATCCTCGACCATGCCGCCGGTCTCGAAGTGATCCTGGTCGGCTTCGACGCCGGCAGCCATGCCACGCTCCGCCAGGCGGTGGACGAGGCCCGCCGATGATTTCTCCGTTTTCCAAATACCCCACGGGGGTCCGGGGGTGTGAAACCCCCGGCCCGACCGCTGCCACAGGAGCCGCCGGATGTTCCAGAAGATCCTGATCGCCAACCGCGGCGAGATCGCCTGCCGCGTCATCGACACCGCCCGCAAGCTCGGCGTGCGGACCGTCGCGGTCTATTCCGAGGCCGACCGCGGCGCCCGCCACGTCGCCCTGGCCGACGAGGCCCTGCCGATCGGCGGCCCGGCGCCCAAGGACAGCTACCTGCGCGGCGATGCCATCATCCGCGCCGCGCTCGACACCGGCGCCGGAGGCATCCATCCCGGCTACGGCTTTCTCAGCGAGAACCCGGATTTCGTCGATGCGGTGACGGCGGCGGGGCTGACCTTCATCGGCCCCTCGGCGCAGGCGATCCGCAAGATGGGCCTCAAGGACGCCGCCAAGGCGCTGATGGCAGAGGCCGGCGTCCCGGTCGTCCCCGGCTATCACGGCGAGAACCAGGACGCGGACCACCTCCAGGCCCAGGCCGACAGGATCGGCTATCCCGTCCTGATCAAGGCGGTGGCCGGCGGCGGCGGCAAGGGCATGCGCCTGGTCGAACGGGCCGGGGACTTCCCCGCCGCGTTGCAATCCGCGCAGGGCGAGGCCGCCACCGCCTTCGGCAACCCGGCGGTGCTGATCGAGAAATACATCTCCAGGCCTCGCCATATCGAGGTGCAGGTCTTCGGCGACGGCCAGCGCGCCGTCCACCTCTTCGAACGCGACTGCTCGCTGCAACGCCGCCACCAGAAGGTGATCGAGGAGGCCCCGGCCCCCGGCATGACGCCCCAGATGCGCGCGGCCATGGGCGCCGCCGCCACCCGCGCCGCCGAGGCCATCGGCTATGCCGGTGCCGGCACCGTCGAATTCATCGTCGATGCCAGCCGGGGCCTTCGCCCCGACGGCTTCTGGTTCATGGAGATGAACACCCGCCTCCAGGTCGAACATCCCGTGACCGAACTCGTCACCGGCATCGACCTGGTGGAATGGCAGCTCCGCGTCGCCAGCGGCGAGCCGCTGCCGTCCCGGCAGGAAGACCTGGCCATCACCGGCCATGCCTTCGAGGCCCGGCTCTATGCCGAGGACGTGCCCGCGGGCTTCCTGCCCGCCACCGGGCGGCTGGCGCATCTGCGCTTTCCCGACCATGCCCGGATCGAGACCGGGGTGCGGCCGGGCGACGCCATCTCGCCCTGGTACGACCCGATGATCGCCAAGATCGTCACCCATGGCGCGACGCGCGCCATCGCCCTGCGGGCGCTGGAATCGGCGCTCGTCGATACCGAGGTGGCGGGCTCGGTCACCAATGTCGATTTCCTGATCGCGCTGACCCGCCACGAAGGCTTTGGCCGGGGCGAGGTCGACACCGGCCTGATCGCCCGCGACCTCCAGGCGCTGGTCGAGGCCGCCGAACCCGACCCGCGGGCCAAGGCGCTGGCAGTCCTCGGCCTTGCCGGGCTCGACGATCCGACGCTGCGCGGCGGCATCACGCTGTGGCAGCCGCTGCGCCGCACCATCGCCTGGGACGGCGGCGAGGCATTGCTCGAGGTGCTGGGCCCCGGCGCCGCCCGCGTCACGCTGGACGGCGGCACGCATGAGATCGGCTATGAGGGCGGGCGCTGGTGGGTCGACGGCAGCCCGCGCCGCTCGCGCATCGTGAACCATGCCGCGGGCACCAGCGTCTTCGGCGGCCGCTCGCTGACGCTCATCCCGCTCGACCCGCTGGCCCGCGGCGGCGAGGAGGCGGGGGGCGGCATGACGCTGTCGCCCATGCCGGGGCTCGTCAAGGCGATCTTCGTCGAGCCGGGGCAGCAGGTGGCGGCGGGCGAGCCGCTGGCGATCCTAGAGGCGATGAAGATGGAGCACACGCTGACCGCCGCCCGCGACGGCCGCGTGGCCGAGGTGCTGGCGGCTGCCGGCGACCAGGTCGAGGCCGGCGCCGCCCTGATCCGGCTGGAGGAGGAAGAGGACGCATGATCCTGCACCATGTCCCCGGCTCGCGCTCCATGCGCGTGCTCTGGCTGATCGAGGAGCTGGGGCTCGATTGCACCTTGCGCTCCTGGTCCTTGACCGACGGCAGCCTGCGCAGCGCCGAGTTTCGCGCGCTGTCCCCTGCCGGCCGCATCCCGGCGCTGGAAATCGACGGCCGCGCCATCTTCGAATCCGGCGCCATCCTGCAATACCTGACCGAGCGCGAGGGCAGGCTGGCCCCCAGACCGGGCGAGCCCGAGCGCGCCGATTTCCTGGAATGGGTCCATTTCGCCGAAACCCAGGCCAATATCCTGCAGGCGCTGAACATCCACCACATCTTCCTGCGGCCCGAAAGCGCGCGCTCGGTGCCGCTGATGCGGCTCGATACCCGGCGGCTGGCCGTGACCGCCCAGGCGCTCGACGCGCATCTGGCAGGGCGCGAGACGCTGCTTTCCACCTTCTCGGCCGCCGATTGCATGCTGGGTTTCAATATCGAGGCGCTGTTCCGCTTCCTGCCCGCCGCCGGCTATCCGGCGCTGGCCGCCTATCGCGACCGCATGCTGGCGCGGCCGGCCTATCGCCGCGCCCTGGCCCGCGCCGGGGGCGACGCCATCTATGACCGCGATTTCTACGAGGTGCCCGATGTCCAAGGTTGAGATCTTCGAGGTCGGCCCGCGCGACGGGTTGCAGAACGAAAAGCGCCTGATCCCGGCGGCGGAAAAGATCGCCCTGGTCGACCTGCTGTCGCAGGCCGGCTTCCGGCGCATCGAGGTGACAAGCTTCGTGCCGCCGAAATGGGTGCCGCAGATGGCGGACGCGGCCGAGGTCATGGCCGGCATCGCCCGCCGGCCGGGCATCCGCTATGCGGTGTTGACCCCGAACCTGCGCGGCTACGAGGCGGCGCGGGCCGCCGGCGCGGACGAGGTGGCGATCTTCGCCTCGGCCTCGGAGGGGTTTTCCAGGGCGAACCTGAACGCCACCATCGCCGAAAGCCTCGCGCGGCTCGCGCCGGTGGCAGAGGCGGCGCGGGTCGACGGCATCCCGCTGCGCGGCTATGTCTCGGTGGTGACGGATTGCCCCTTCGACGGCAAGGTGGCGCCCGCAAGCGTCGCCCGCGTCGCGGCCAGCCTGCGCGACATGGGCTGCTACGAGGTGAGCCTGGGCGACACCATCGGCCAGGCCCGGCCCGAGGCGATCGACGCCATGTTGGCCGCAGTTCTGGAGGAACTGCCGCCCGAAAACCTGGCCGGCCATTACCACGACACCGCCGGTCGGGCGCTGGAGAATATCGACGCGAGCCTCGCGCGCGGGCTGCGGGTATTCGACGCCGCCGTGGGGGGCCTGGGCGGCTGTCCCTATGCGCCCGGCGCCGCGGGCAATGTCGCGACCGAGAAACTCGCCGCGCACCTGGCCCTGGGCGGCCACGACACCGGGCTCGACATGGCGGTGATCGAAAAGGCCGCCGCCATGGCCCGCGGCATGAGAGGAGGCGCATGATGGAAACGATCCGCATCGAGACCGATGTCCGCGGCGTCGCGCATCTGTGGCTGGCGCGCCCGGACAAGCACAATGCGCTTTCGGCCCGGATGATCCGCGAATTGACCGAAGCCGCGCAGCGGCTAGGCGCCGACCGGGCCGTGCGCGCGGTGGTGCTGGCGGCCGAGGGGCGCAGCTTCTGCGCCGGCGGCGACCTGGGCTGGATGCAGGAGCAGATGCGCGCCGATGCCCAGACCCGGCGGGCCGGCGCGCGCGAACTGGCGATGATGCTGAATGCGCTGAACACCCTGCCCAAGCCGCTGATCGGCCGGGTCCAGGGCAATGCCTTCGGCGGCGGGATCGGCCTGATCTCGGTCTGCGATGTCGCCGTGGCCGTGCCCGAGGCGCGCTTCGGCCTGACCGAGACCCGGCTCGGCCTGATCCCCGCCACCATCGGCCCCTATGTCCTGGCCCGCATGGGCGAGGACAGGGCGCGCCGCGTCTTCATGTCCGCGCGCCTCTTCGACGCGGGCGAGGCGATGCGGCTGAACCTGCTGGCGAGCCTTGCCGATGCCGCGGTGCTGGACGCGGCCGTCGAGGCCGAGATCGCGCCCTATCTCTCCTGCGCCCCCGGCGCGGTGGCGGCGGCCAAGCGCCTGGCCCGCCGCCTCGGCCCGCCCATCGGCGAGGCCGAGATCGAGGCCAGCATCCAGGCCCTGGTCGATGTCTGGGAAGGCGACGAGGCCCAGGAAGGCATCGCCGCCTTCTTCGACAAGCGCAAGCCGCGCTGGCAGCCGGGCTGAGGCGCTGGCCCGACAGCTTCTTCGTTCTGAAAATACTCATCGGAAGGTTTTCTGCAGCGCCGGGATTGCAGGTTCAGTCGCCGCATCGACGCTGCGCCTGCCCGCGCTGCGGGATTTGAGTATTTGGGGAACGAAGAAGACAACCGGCGGCATGCCGTCGCAGCCTTGCGCCTATTGCATGTCAGGGCTTCGCGGCGGGCGGCTTGGCGGCATATGGTCGCATCTGTTAACGCTAGCGGGCCTGATTTTCCCACATCCGCCAGCCCCGAAGGTGCCGCCATGCCGCCGCAGCCCAATCTCAAGCTTGCCATCCTTGCCCTGGGCCTTGGCGCCTTCGCCATCGGCACCTCGGAATTCGCCGCCATGGGGCTCTTGCCCTGGTATGCGAGCGACCTGGGCATCAGCGAGCCGCAGGCCGGCCATGTCGTGTCGGCCTATGCGCTGGGCGTGGTGGTGGGGGCGCCGATCACCTCGATCCTGGGCGCGCGGCTGCCGCGGCGGCGCTATCTGGCGGGGCTGATCGCGGCTTACGGGGTGATGAACCTGCTGGCGGCGGTGCTGCCGGGCTATGGCACGCTGGTCGGCACGCGCTTCCTGGCCGGCCTGCCGCATGGCGGCTTCCTGGGCGTGGCCATGTTGTTTGCCGCCGATGCCCTGCCGCGGGACCAGCGCGCCAAGGGGGTGACGCAGGTGCTTCTGGGCCTGACCGTCGCCAATATTGCCGGGGTGCCGCTGGCCGGGGTGCTGGGGCAGGGGCTCGGCTGGCGCTGGGGCTTTGCGCTGCCCGGCGTGCTGGCGCTGCTGGCGGGCTGGCTGATCCTGCGGCTGGCGCCGCGGGTCGGCGCGCCCAGGGATGCGCGGCCGCTGGCCGAGCTGAAGGCGCTGCGCAATCCGGCGGTCATGCTGATCCTGCTGGTCGGCGCCATCGGCTTCGGCGGGCTCTTCGCGGTCTATTCCTATCTCTCGGCCGCGATGCTGGCGACGACGCAGCCGCCGGGCTGGGCGATCCCGGCGACGCTGTCGGCCTTCGGCATCGGCGGCACGCTGGGCAGCATCCTGGCCGCCCGGCTGACCATGCGCCATGGCACCTGGGGCGCGGCGCTGCGGCTGATGCTGTTCATGGCCGCGACCCAGGCTTTCGCCGCCTGGGCGGTGGGCGACTGGGGGATGATGCTGGCCTCGTCCTTCCTGCTGGGCCTGGGCTCGGGCATGGTGGTGCCCTTGCAGACCCGGCTGATGGAGGTCGCGGGCGAGGCGCAGAGCATGGCCGCGGCGATGAACCACGCCGCCTTCAACGCCGCCAATGCGCTGGGGCCCTGGCTCGCCGGGTTGGCGCTGGCGGCGGGCTGGGGCTGGCGTTCCTCGGGGCTGGTGGCGGTGGCGCTGTCAGGGGCGGGGATGCTCGCCCTCGGGCTTGCCTGGCAGCAGGCCCGTCTTGCCGGGAACCGGCTTCATGATCGCCCGGCGCGAGTGTGAGGCGAATTCGCGCCGCCACGAGATGAAAAGCACGTAGCTGGTGGCCAGGAACAGCCCCCAGGGCCCCGCCAGCCAGCCAAGCGCCCCCAGCGCGAAATAGACGCAGCGCAGCCCCGAGTTGAAGCTTTTCGCCGCGGTGATGTTGATGTCGGCCGCCTGCATGGCCAGCGGCACGGCGCGGGGGTCGTCGGGCTCGTTCGGGACCGAGGCCATGATGATCGCGCAATAGCCGAACAGCCGGTGCGACCAGACGAAGCGCAGAAGCGCGTTGGCCACGAAGAACAGCACCACGACGATCTTGATTTCCCATTTCAGTGTCGGCACGTGGCCCAGGTCGAACTGGCGCGCCACGCCGGCCAGCTGGTCGGTATTGCCGATCAGCGCCAGCCCGCCCCCGACCGCGATCAGGCAGGCCGAGGCGAAGAAGGCCGTGCCCTCGCGCAGGGTGGTCAGGATGGCGCTGTCGAAGATGCGCGGGTCGCGTGTGATGAATTGTCGCATCCATTCGCGGCGATAGGTCTTCATCAGCACCGTGACCGAGGGATGGGCCCTTGGCGGGTTCTCGGTGATCCAGCCGATGCCCAGCCAGGCCAGGAACAGCCAGAGCAGGGCGGCAAGGTCGGCCGGCGACAGCGGGCCAAAGGCGGGCAGGCCGGGCAGGGCGGTGTTCGGGTCCATGGCGCGGTTCTATCCTCGTGGTCTTGCTGTTGCCAGCCTGCGTCGCGGCGTCTATCCAGCAACCTGGTTATCTTTGTACCGGAGCAGATGAAAATGGCAGCACCCCACGCCATCCACGAGGAATTTCCCAACGATGCGGAGCGCATTCACGAGCTGAAGCTCTCGGACGCGCATTTCGCGCGCCTGCTTGAGGAATATGACGAGGTGAACGACCAGGTCGCCGCGGCCGAAAGCCGCCATACGCCGATGTCGGAAGAGGCCGAGACCCAGCTGCGCAAGCAGCGCGCCGGGCTGAAGGACGAGATCGCCCGCATGCTGGCCGCCGCCCGCGCCTGACGGGCCGCCCGGCTGCCGGCCTGGGGCTGGATGGGGCGTGCGGCGGGTCCGCGCGCCCTTTTTCCTTGCCTGTCCGGCCCGTGGGCCGGGGCTTGAAAGCCGCCGGGCGCATTCCTACTTCAACCCTGTCGGAGGGCCCCTGGGGCGCCGACGGACCTGCCCGCCCGCACCGGGGGGCAAGCCTTTGTATCGCTTGAAGAAGGATGCGAAACATGCGCAATTTCGACCTGACTCCGCTTTATCGTGCCTCGGTCGGCTTCGACCGCATGGCCGATGTCATGGACCGTGCCCTGTCGGCCGACATCGCCAGCTACCCGCCCTATAACATCGAGAAGACCGGCGAGAATGCCTATCGCATCTCGATCGCCGTCGCCGGCTTTTCCGCCGACGAACTGAGCGTCGAGGTCAAGGACGGCGCCGTCATCGTCTCGGGCCGCAAGGCCGCCGAGGACGAGGGCCGCAGCTACCTGCATCGCGGCATCGCCACCCGCGCCTTCGAACGCCGCTTCACCCTGGCCGATCATGTCCGGGTGCAGGGCGCCAGCCACGAAGATGGCATGCTGAACATCGACCTGGTGCGCGAGATCCCCGAGGCGCTGAAGCCGCGCCGCATCGAGATCGCCAAGCCGGCCAAGGCGGTGGAAAAGCTGGACGCCTGACGGCGCGGCCGGGGGCGCCGCCCCCGGACCCCCGGAGTATTTGCAGAACGGTGAAAGCCAAGGGGCGCCGGTTTCGGAGCCCCTTTTCTCATGCACACCGCCGATCCGTGTCCTGCGTCTTTCTCTGTTGTGAAAATACCCTCGGGGTCCGGGGCAGAGCCCCGGCTCGGCGGGCGCCGCTAGAACTGGCGGCGGGCGCGGAGCGCGGCGGTAATGGTGCCGTCGTCGAGATAGTCCAGTTCCCCGCCGATCGGCACGCCCTGCGCCAGGCCGGTGACGGCAACGCCGGTGGGTGCCAGCGCCTCGGCGATGTAATGCGCGGTGGTCTGGCCCTCGACCGTGGCCGAGAGGGCGAGGATGACCTCGGTGACCTTTTCCTCGGCGATGCGGGCGATGAGCTGGGGGATGCGCAGGTCTTCGGGGCCGATCTCGTCCAGCGCCGAGAGGCTGCCGCCCAGCACGTGGTAGCGGCCGTGAAAGGCGCGGCCGCGTTCCAGCGCCCAGAGGTCGGCCACGTCGGTCACCACGCAGATCTCGCCGATGGCGCGGCCGGGATCCTCGCAGATCGGGCAGATGTCGGACTGGGTGATATTGCCGCAGACCAGGCATTCGCGGGCATGCTCCGCCACGCTGGCCATCAGCGCCGCCAGCTGGGCCATCTGCCCGGCGCGGCGGCGGATCAGGTGCAGCACGATGCGCCGGGCCGAGCGCGGCCCGAGCCCCGGCAGCCGCGCCATGGTGGCGATCAGCGTCTCGATCTCGTCGCCGGAGGTGGGCGGCATCGCCTAGAACGGCATCTTCATGTCGGCGGGCAGGCCGAGTTCGCGGGTCAGGCGAGCCATCTCCTCGGCCGCCTTGTCCTGCGCCCGGCGCTGCGCATCCCTGACCGCGGCCAGGATCAGGTCCTCGACCACTTCCTTGTCCTCGGCCCGGAAGATCGAGGGGTCGATGTCGAGCGCCGTCAACTCGCCCTTGGCCGTCGCGGTAGCCTTGACCAGCCCGCCGCCCGATTCGCCGGTGACGGTCAGGCGGTTCAGCCCTTCCTGCATCTCGGCCATCTTGGTCTGCATCTGCTGGGCGGCTTCCATCATCTTCGACAGGTCGCCCATGTCGCCAAGGCCCTTGAACATCGCCTAATCCTCGTCCTCGAAGGGATCCCATTCCTCGACCTCGGCCACCGGGCCTTCGGTCAGCTCATGCGGGGATGTATCCTCGCCCGCCGGTTTTTCAACCGCGACCGGCACCGGGATCGGCCGGATCCGGGTGATCCTGGCGCCGGGGAAGGCGGCGAAGATCGCCTGCACGGTCGGGTTCTGCATGGCACGGGCGCGGGCCTCGGCCTCGCGTTCGGCGCGCTGTTCGCTGATCGAGGGCCGGCCGGGGTCCGAGGTCACGGTCACCGCCCAGCGTTGGCCGCCGGTCCAGCCGCGCAGCCGTTCCGCCAGCCGCTGCGCCAGGTCGCGCGGCGCCTGCTCGGTCGGCTGGAACTCGATCCGGCCGGGGGAATAGCGCACGAGACGCAGGTGATCCTCGACATCGAGCAGCAGCTTCATGTCGCGCATGCGCCGGATCAACTCGATCACCGATTCGAAGTCCGGGAACCCCGCCAGCGCATCGGGCGAGACCGCCAGCGCCGCGGCGCTGCCGTCCTGGCGCACCGCCATGGGCGCGCGGGGCGCGGCGGCG
>NZ_VCBQ01000047.1:0-37875 GCF_006386455.1 Paracoccus sp. FO-3
CGGCGACGCCCTCCAGCACCTCGCCCAGGGCGAACAGGAACACGACCAGCGCCGCCTCCTCGGCCGCACCGATGAAGAGGGCGCCGACGGCGGCGATGGTCATCAGGCTTTCGATGGTGAAGGGCTGGCCCATGCGCAGCGCCGCGAAGGCGCGCTGCGCCACCGGGGCGACGCCGATCACGCAGGCCAGCAGGAAGGCCCAATAGCCCCATTCGGCCGTGGTCAGCAGTTCGAAGGCCCAGGCCGCCGCCAGCAGCACGCCGGTCATGACGACCAGCCGGCCCTTGGCGGTGCGATGCCATCTCTGGCCGCGGGCAGCGCCATGGTCGTGGCCATGCGTGGCCGGGACGGCTGCCGGTGCCACGGCCGCCGCAGGCGCGGCATCGGGCAGCACGAAGGCCTTCTTGCGCGGTGCCTCCTGCCCGCGCGGCGCGATGCCAAAGCCCAGGCGCCGAACCGTGTCCTCGATCTGGTCGCGGCTTGTCCCGTCCGGGTGCAGCGTCAGCGACAGCTTCTCGGCCATCAGCCCGACCGAGACCTCGCCCACCCCCGGCATCCGCTCGACCGCCGCGGCGATCTTGCGGGTGCAGGCGGCGCAGTCCATGCCCGTCACCGTCCATTCGACCCGTTCGGCATTTTCGTCACGCATCGTTCATCTCCTGCCCGCGCAGACCGCGGACCCTTGTCCTCGATGATTCGGGAACCTAGGTGCTCCAGCAACTAGAGCTTCAAGGGGTTTCTCATGCTCTCCATCGGAAAACTCAGCCGGGCGACCGGGGTGAAGGTGCCGACGATCCGCTATTACGAGCAGATCGGCCTGCTGCCCCAGCCCGAGCGGACGGCGGGCAACCAGCGGCTTTACGCGCCGAAGGTGCAAGAGCGGCTGGCCTTCATCCGCCACGCCCGCGACCTGGGCTTTCCGCTCGAGGCGATCCGCGAGTTGCTGAGCTTGTCGGACCGGCCGGACATCCCCTGCGCCGCCGCCGACGAGATCGCCGGCCGCCAGCTTGCGGCGGTCAATGCCCGCATCGCCCGGCTGACGGTGTTGCGCGACGAATTGCAGCGCATGCTGGCGCAATGCGCCTGCGGCACCATCGCCGACTGCCGGGTGATCGAGGTGCTGGGCAACCATGCGCTTTGCACCCATGACCACGGCGCGGCGGGGCAGGGCGAGCCGGCCTGACAGCGGGATGCGACTGATGGCCTCGGGCCCCCTTCCCCCCGCCGCGCCGAAAGCCTAGATTGCCCCCATGCGCTGGACATTGCCCAATATCCTGACCGTTTTGCGACTTGCGGCCGCGCCGCTGGTGCCGCTGATGTTCTTTTTCCTCAGCCGGCCGTTCGCCGATTTCGCGGCGCTGGCGCTGTTCCTGGTCGCGGCCGTGACCGACTGGTTCGACGGCTACCTGGCCCGCGCCTGGGGCCAGGAAAGCCGCTTCGGTGCCGCCATGGACCCCATCGCCGACAAGGCCATGGTCATCATCGCCGTGGTGGTCATCACCGGCTATTCCGGCATGAATCCCTGGCTGATCCTGCCTGCGACGGTGATCCTGTTCCGCGAGGTCTTCGTCTCGGGCCTGCGCGAATTCCTGGGCGACAAGGCCCGGCTGCTCAAGGTCACCAAGCTTGCCAAGTGGAAGACCACGGCGCAGATGGTGGCCATCGCCGTGCTTTTCCTGGGCACCGGGCTGAACTATTATGAAACCGGCCACCCGCCCCTGGTGGGCGAGACCAGCCTGCCCTGGTCCGACAACTGGTCGGACCTGGCGACCCAGGCCGGGCTGGCGCTGATCTGGATCGCCGCGGTGTTGACCGCGATCACCGGCTGGGACTATTTCGCCAAGGCCCGGCCCTTCCTGAGGGATGACCATGGCGCTTGACGTGCTGTATTTCGCCTGGCTGCGCGAACGCATCGGCCAGCCGCGCGAGCGGATCGAGACCGAGGCCGCGACCGTGCGCGATCTGGTGGCGCAGCTTGCCGCCATGGATGAATGGCATGCCACGGCGCTGGCCGACCTGTCGGCGGTGCGCGTGGCCGTCGACCAGGAACTGGCCGACCTGGACGCGCCCCTGGCGGGGGTGCGCGAGGTCGCCTTCTTCCCGCCGATGACCGGGGGCTGAGATGTCGGCCAGGGTCCAGGCTGCGCCTTTCGAGCTTGCCGCCGAACTGGCGGGCTTCGGCGCGGGCTCGGGCGCGGTCGTCACCTTCACCGGGCTTGTGCGTGACGAAGGCGGCCGGCTGGTCGCGCTGGAGATCGAGCATTACCCCGGCATGACCGAAAAGGCGCTGGCCGCCTATGGCCAAGAGGCAGCGCGGCGCTTTGCGCTGGACGACTGGCGCATCCTGCACCGCCATGGCCGGCTGGCGGTGGGCGAGCCGATCATGATGGTCGCCACCGCCGCCCGCCACCGCGCGGCGGCCTTCGAGGCGGCGGAATACCTGATGGACTGGCTGAAATCCCGCGCCCCCTTCTGGAAGCGCGAGATCGGCCCGGACGGCCCCGGCGCCTGGGTCGATGCCCGAGCCGAGGACGAGGACGCGCTGTCGCGGTGGCAAGGCTGACGTTGCAATCCCGCCCTGCGGCGATCATATAGGGCGCGGACCAGACGACCGGATGACAGCGCGGAGCCCTGCATGACTTACCTGGAGTTCGAAAAGCCCCTTGCCGATCTTGAAGGCAAGGCCGAGGAACTGCGGGCGCTGGCCCGAAAGGGCGAGGGCGTCGATCTGGAAAAGGAGGCGGCGGCCCTGGACCGCAAGGCCGAGGAGATGCTGCGCGACCTCTACCGGCAGCTCGATCCCTGGCGCAAGACGCAGGTCGCCCGCCACCCCGAACGGCCGCATTGCCGCGACTACATCGAGGCGCTTTTCACCGAATACACGCCGCTCACCGGCGACCGCGCCTTTGGCGAGGATCACGCGGTCATGGGCGGGCTGGCGCGGTTCAAGGACCAGCCCTGCGTCGTCATCGGCCATGAAAAGGGCAACGACACCAAGTCGCGCATCTTTCACAATTTCGGCATGGCCCGCCCCGAGGGCTATCGCAAGGCGATCCGGCTGATGGATGTCGCCGACCGCTTCCGCCTGCCGGTGATCACGCTGGTCGACACGCCCGGCGCCTATCCCGGCAAGGGCGCCGAGGAACGCGGGCAGTCCGAGGCCATCGCCCGCTCGACCGAGAAATGCCTGCAGATCGGCGTGCCGCTGGTTTCGGTCATCATCGGCGAGGGCGGCTCGGGCGGGGCGGTGGCCTTTGCTACGGCGAACCGCATCGCCATGCTGGAACATTCGATCTATTCGGTGATCTCGCCCGAGGGCTGCGCCTCGATCCTGTGGAAGGATGCCGAGAAGATGCGCGAGGCGGCGCATGCGCTGAAGCTGACGGCGCAGGATCTGAAGAAGCTCGAGGTAATCGACCGCATCATCGCCGAACCCATGGGCGGTGCGCAGCGCGCACCCGCCGAGGCGGTCGCGGCGGTGGGAGAGGCGATCGCGGCCATGCTGGGCGAGCTGTCCGGCCGGAAGCCCGTCGAGCTGATCCGCGACCGGCGGCAGAAATTCCTGGCCATGGGCTCGAAGGCGCTGGCCTGAACGCCCGCCGCCTTCTGGTCGGCTAGTCGAAAAACGAAAACAGGCGTACGACGCCTCCCCGGTCCGGCTCGTCATGATCCGGTGCCGAACCTTCGTATCTTCTCTGTTGTCCAAATACCCATGCGGCAGTGCCCGCTGGCGCTGCCGCATGGGTATTTGGACAACGAAGAAGCACCGGGCGCGCCGCGGTTTGCGGGGCGGTTCTTTCCGTTTTCCAAATACCCAGCCGACGCTGCCCCTGGGCGCGGCCGCAGGAGTATTTGCGAAACGGTGAAAGCGCGCAATCAGCCGCGGGCGGCCTGGATGGATGCCTCGAGGATGTCCAGCGCCTCGTCGAAGACCGCGTCGGGGATGGTCAGCGGCGCGAGGAAGCGGATCACATTGCCATGGACACCGCAGGTCAGCAGGATCAGCTTGCGCGCCAGCGCCTCTTCCCGGACGCGGTTGGCGAAATCCGGGCTGGGCCTGTCGGTGCCGGCGATGTTGAACTCGACCGCGTTCATGAAGCCGGGGCCGCGGATGTCCACGATCTCGGGCACAGTCTCGGCGATCCCGGCCAGGCGCTGCTTGAGCCGCTGGCCGAGGCGGGTGGCGCGGTCGCAAAGCCCCTCGTCCGCGATCACGTCCAGCACGGCATGGGCGGCGGCGACCGCCAGCGGGTTGCCGGCATAGGTGCCGCCCAGGCCGCCCGGCGCCGGGCTGTCCATGACGTCGGCGCGGCCGGTGACGGCGCTGATCGGCAGCCCGCCGCCCAGCCCCTTGGCCATGCAGGTCAGGTCGGCGGCGACGCCGTGGTGTTCCATCGCGAACAGCTTGCCGGTGCGGGCGAAGCCGGTCTGCACCTCGTCGGCGATGAGCAGGATGGAATACTGGTCGCAGATCTGGCGCAGGCGCTGGATGAAGCCCGGCGGCGCTTCGTAGAAGCCGCCCTCGCCCTGCACCGGCTCGACGATGATGGCGGCGACGCGCGAGGGGTCGATGTCGGCCTTGAACAGCCGGTCGAGCGCGGCCAGCGCGTCCTCGGCCGTGACGCCGTGCAGTTGGTTCGGGAAGGGCAGGTGCCAGATGTCGTTCATCATCGGTCCGAACCCGGCCTTGTAGGGCTGGACCTTGCCGGTCAGCGACATGCCCAGGAAGGTGCGGCCATGGAAGCCGCCGGCAAAGGCGATGACGCCGGCGCGGCCGGTGTGGTGGCGGGCGATCTTGACCGCGTTCTCGACCGCCTCGGCGCCGGTGGTGTAGAAGGCGGTCTTCCTTGGCCCCTCGCCGGGGACGAGCGCGTTCAGCCGCTCGGCCAGGGCGACGTAGTTTTCATAGGGCACGACCTGGTGGCAGGTATGGGTGAAGCGGTCGAGCTGCACCTTCACCGCCTCGACCACCCGCGGGTGGCGGTGGCCGGTATTGACCACGGCGATGCCGGCGGCGAAGTCGATATAGCGATTGCCGTCCTTGTCCCAGATCTCGGCATTCTCGGCGCGCTCGGCATAGACCTGCGTGGTCATGCCCACCCCGCGCGAGATGGCGGCGTTCCTGCGGTCGGTCAGGCTGGTCATCGGCCCCTCCTCGATGCGATTCGCAGGTGATGCTATACGCGGCCCGGCGATCCGAACAGGCCCGCTTGCGCGCACCCATGCGATGCTTCAGGCTGTGGCCATGTTCCCGATCCGCGACCATAACCCCTCGGCGCGCACGCCCTATGTCACCCATGCGCTGATCCTGCTGAACGTGGCGATGTTCCTGATCACCATGCCCTGGGCGGGCGGGCAGGTCGGGCTGTGGCACCGGCTGGCGCTTTACCCGGTCGCCATCGCCCATGGCGAATGGCTCTGGGGGCTGGCCACGCATATGTTCCTGCATGCCGGGATCCTGCATCTCGCCGGCAACATGCTGTTCCTGTGGGTCTTTGGCGACAACCTCGAGGACCAGATGGGCGGGCTGGGCTTCCTGGTCTTCTACCTGGCCTGCGGGCTTGCCGCGGCGGGGGCGCAGATCGCCGCGGTTCCGATGGGCGACATTCCCATGGTCGGCGCCTCGGGCGCCATCGCTGGGGTGATGGGGGGATACCTGCTGATGTTCCCGCGCGCCCGCGTCGACGTGATCGCCATCATCATCGTCATCATCCGCCGCTTCACCATCCCGGCCTGGGTGCTGCTGCTGGCCTGGTTCGGCATCCAGCTCTTGGCCAGTGCCAGCATGGTCGACGACGGCGTGGCCTATGTCGCCCATGCCGCCGGTTTCCTGGCCGGGATCGTGCTGGCGGTGCCGGTCTTTTTGCGCCGGGGCGGGCCGGGCTTCTGGCGGCGCACCCATGGCCGGCCGCCGCATGCACCGAGCTATGCCCCCTCGCGCATCCCGCGGGTGCGGCGCTAGAGCTGGCCGCGGCTCATGTGGCGCTTGCCGGCGAAGCCGGGGGCGCGGCTGACCGCGAAGCCCGCCGCCGCCAGCGCCCGGCGCACATGGCCCGCCGCGGTATAGGTGGCGAAGGTGCCGCCCGGCGCGGTATGGGCCGCCACCTCGGCCATCAGCGCCTCGCCCCAAAGCTCGGGGTTCCGCGCGGGCGAGAAGCCGTCGAGGAACCAGGCATCGGCGCGGCCCTGCCAGCGCGGCAGCGCGTCGCGGGCATCGGCGCGGATGATCTCGGCCGCGACGGTGCCCAGGGTGAAACGCGGCTGCGGCCAATTGTCGCGCAGCTGGTGCGCCAGCGGCTCCAGTTCGGGAAAGGCGGCATGGGCGCGGGCCAGTTCGCCCCTGCTCATCGGGAAGGCCTCGAAGCTGGTGAAGCGGATCGGCACGGTGGCGACCTGGGCCAGCGCCAGCAGGTTCAGCCCGGTGCCGAAGCCCAGCTCGGCCACGTGAAAGCCCGGCCGCAGCCGCTGGGGCAGGTCGTTGCCGGCCAGGAAGACGTGGCGCGTTTCGTCGAGCCCGCCGTTCAGGCTGAAATAGGGATCGTCGAAGCGGCGCGAGACGGGGATCGCGCCCTCGCGCCAGTCCAGATCGGCGCTGCTCTGGTCGGACGGCTGCATTCGCGCTAACTCCTCTTTGCAGCGGCAGATGCGGCGAAAGGGACCGGATGGCAAGCGAAATCACGGTGGCGGGCGGCGGGATCTTCGGCCTGGCCTGCGCCTGGGAACTGACGCGGCGCGGCCGCAAGGTGCGGCTGTTCGAGGCGGATCGGATCGGCGCCGGCGCCTCGGGCGGGCATGTGGGCGCGCTGGCGCCGCATGCGCCCGAGAACTGGAACGACAAGAAGCAGGTGCAGCTGGACGCGCTGGTCGCGGCTACGGATTGGTGGGCCGAGGTCGGGGCCGCGGGCGGCGTCGATCCCGGCTATGCCCGCACCGGCCGCATCCAGCCCGTGGCCCCAGGCGCCGAGGCGCGCATGGCCGAGCGGATCAGGGCCGCCCGCGCCCATTGGCCGCAATGGGCGGGGATGGAACTGACCGAACGGCCGCAGGCGGCGCTGGTCCCGGTCTCGCCCTTGGGGCTGTGGCTGGTGGACCGGCTGACCGCCCGGATCAGCCCGCGCCGGGCCGGCGCGGCGCTGGCCGCCGCAATTCGCGCCCAGGGCGGCGAGATCGTCGAGGGGCAGGCCGCCCCCGATGCCCCGGCGATCTGGGCGACCGGGGCGGCGGGGCTGGCGCCCTTTGGCGGCAATGGCGTCAAGGGCCAGTCGGCCCTGCTGGCGCTGGACATGGCCGATGCCCCGCAGGTCTTTGCCGACGGCATCCATGTCATTCCCCATGCCGACGGGACGGTGGCGATCGGCTCGACCACCGAACGCGACGTGCTGGAGCGGCGGACGGACGAACAGCTCGAGGCGGTGATCGACAAGGCCCGCGTGCTGTGCCCGGCGCTGGCGGATGCCCCGGTGATCGACCGCTGGGCCGGCATCCGGCCCCGTGCCCGGTCGCGGGCGCCGCTGGTCGGGCCATGGCCGGGGCGGCCCGGCCATTACGTTGCCAATGGCGGCTTCAAGATCGGCCTGGCGATGGCGCCGGCCATTGCCGCGATGCTGGCCGACCTGATGCTCGAGGGCCGCGACCGCATCCCGCCGGGCTTCTGGCCCAAGCTCAGGGCAGGGGGCTGACGCCGATCACCGGCAGGTGCAGGTAAAGCAGCGCCGCCCAGGCCAGCGCTGCCAGGGCCAGGCGCGGCCAGGTCAGGCGCAGCGACGCGCCCCGCCGCAGACTGATCGCCAGGCCGAACAGCGCATAGGCCAGCAACAGCCCGAACAGGATGACATGCGCCAAATCGCCGTTCGCGACCAGATGCACCGCGCCCCACAGGGTAAAGCCGGCCATCAGCCCGGCCATGCCGCCCAGGGTCGCCGCCAGTACCGCAACCGGCATGACCAGGTTGACCAGCCAGCGCATCCAGGGCTGCTGCGGCCAGATCTCGACAAAGGGCGCCCGGCCCGCGGCCAGGATCAGCCAGTAAAGCAGCGCCAGCGACAGCAGGCTGTAGCCGGCGACATAGGCGCGCTTGCCCAGCCGCGCGACCAGCGGCCCGCGCAGCCGCGCCGGTATGACATGCGAGCCCAGGAAGGCCGCCAGCGCCAATGCGAATTCGCCCCATTCCATGCCGGAAGCCTAGCCTTGCGCCCGCGGGACGGCAATCCGCGTTGACGCCGCGCGTTCCTGCGGCATGATGGCGCAAAAAGAGGACCGCATGACCCGCCTTCAGAAAGCTTTCGACGCCATCGACAAGGCCAATGCCGCCGATCCGCATCTCAGCCCCGACGGCCAGCCCGAGGCGCTGCTCTACGGCCAGCGCATGACGGCCGAGCAGCAGGCGCTTTATCCCGACGCCTCGGAACCGCTGCGCATCGCCTGCCGCGGCCAGCATGTCGAGCGCTGGCAACTGCCGCGCGACGCCTATCCGATGGACCGCGCCGGCTACCTGGCCTGGCGCACCGAACAGGGCCGCCGCCACGCCGCCCGCATCGCCGGCATCATGCGCGAGGCCGGCTATGGCGACGAAGATGTCGCGGCGGCCGAAAAGATGCTGACCAAGCAGGGCATCAAGCGCGACGGCGCGGTGCAGGCGCTGGAGGACGTGGCCTGCTTCACCTTCATCCGCTGGTACATGGGCCCCTTCGCCGAGGGGCGCGACGCCGAGGAACTGCAGCGCATCGTGGAAAAGACCGCGCGCAAGATGTCCGCCATGGCCCGCGCCCGCGCGCTGGAGGAATTCGCCATCCCCGAGCCCTTCGCCGCCGCCTTCCGTGCATAGGGTGCCGCCCCAGGTTTTGATCGTCGCCCATGGCCAGCCCGGCGACCCCGCCCCGCAGCAACAAGCCATCGAGGCGCTGGCCGCCCGCATCCATGTCCCCGGTGCGCAGGTCCGGGGCGCGACGCTGGCCATGCCCGGCGCGCTGGACCGGGCGGATGACGAGACGCTGATCTATCCGCTGTTCATGGCGACGGGCTGGTTCACCCGCAGCGAACTGCCCCGCCGGCTGGCGCTGGCCGGCGCGGCGCAGGCCCGCATCCTGCCGCCCTTCGGCAGCGATCCCGGCCTGCCCGCGCTCTGCCTCGCCCAGGTCGCCGGGGCGGCCGAGGCGCAGGGCTGGCGGCTGGCCGAAACCCATGTGCTGGTCGCTGCCCATGGCTCTGGCCGCTCGCGCGCGCCGTCCGAGGCCGCACGGCAGATCGCGGCAAGCCTCGCCCCGCACGCCGCCGCCGCGACCTGCGGCTTCATCGAGGAAGCGCCCCATATCGCCGAGGCCGCCCGCGGCCTGCCCGCGCAGGCGATCTGCCTGCCGCTCTTTGCCACCCAGGCCGATCACGTCACAGACGACCTGCCCGCGGCCCTCTCCCAGGCGGGCTTCCAAGGCCTCCTCCTGCCCCCCGTCGGCCTTGCCCCCGAGGTTCCGGCGATGATCGCCAGGGCCATCGGCCGCGCGCTTTAGCTCTTCATGAACCGCCGCCGCGCCTCGATGGCGATGGCGCGGCGCATCTCCAGATCGGCGATTCGCGCCAGCGCCGCATCGCGCTCGGCCCCTTCCGGGACCCCGGCCAGCGCCGTGCGCTCGGCGTCGATACGCTTCTTCAGCACGATCTCTTCGGGCAGGACACCGGCCTCGGCCATGATCCGAAAGCCGATGGCCTCGCCCGTCTCGGGCTCATGCCGCTGCGGCAAGGGCTTGCCCTCGCCCTCCAGGCCCGAAAGCTTGCCCTCGGCCCTGGCCTTCAGCATCATCCGTTCGGCAATCCGTTCCAGCCAGCGCATCCCGCCCGCCTTTCCGTTTCCCAAATACCCCTGCGACCGAGCCACCGGCACGGCGCAAGGGCCGGGGGCTTACATCGCCGCCAGCTGCGCCAGCGCCGCGCGGATGCGGGCCAGGTCGTCCTCGAGCGCGGCGAGCTTCTCGCGCGTCTCCTCGATCACCTCCGGCTCGGCATTCTCGACAAAGCGCGGATTGGCCAGCCGCCCGCGCAGGCCCGAGGCGTCCTTCTCGGCCTTGGCGGCGGCCTTTTCCAGCCGCGCGGTCTCGGCGCCGACGTCGATCATCGCGCCCACCGGCAGGGCAAAGCTCGCCCCCAGCGCCGCGACCGAGATCATGCCCGGTCCCATGACGCCCTCGACCGGCGCGTTCACCCGCGCCAGCCGCTCGATCAGCGGGGCGTTGGCGGCCAGCGCCGCCCGCGCCGCATCGTCGGCCTCGGTCACGATCAGGTCGGGGCGGGCGCCGGCCGGCACGCCGATCTGGGCGCGGGCCGAGCGGATGGCCTCGACCAGCGAGATCACCCAGTTCATCTGCCGGTCGGCCTCGGCGTCGATCAGCTCGGCGCCATAGGCGGGCCAGTCGCCATGCACCAGCATCCGCTGGCGATCCCCGGTCAAGGACCACAGCTCCTCGGTGACGAAGGGCATGATCGGGTGCAGCAGGGTGTAGCACTGGTCCAGCACCCAGCCCATGGTGGCCTGTGTTTCCTCGCGATACTCGCCGTCGAACAGGGGCTTGGAGAACTCGACATACCAGTCGCAGACCTTGCCCCAGACGAAGGCGTAAAGCCCCGAGGCCGCGTCGTTGAAGCGGAAGCCGGCCAGCGCCTCGTCGGTGGCCTGCCGGATGCGGGCGACCTCGCCGATGATCCAGCGGTTCACCACATGCCGGGGCTGGGGCCGCGCACCGCCGCCGCGAACGCCGTTCATCTCGGCAAAGCGGGTGGCGTTCCAGATCTTGGTGACGAAATTGCGGTTCGCCTCGACATGCTTCGGCCCCAGCTTGGGGTCGCGGCCCATGGCGGCCATGCTGGTCAGGGTAAAGCGCAGCGCGTCGGCGCCGTATTCGTCGATCAGGGTCAGCGGGTCGATGACGTTGCCTTTCGACTTCGACATCTTGGCGCCCTTTTCGTCGCGCACCAGCCCGTGGACATAGACGGTGCGGAACGGCACCTGCCCGACCACGGCCAGCTGCATCATCATCATCCGGGCGACCCAGAAGAAGATGATGTCGAAGCCCGTCACCAGCACGTCGGTCGGGAAATAGCGGCGCAGCTCGGCCGTGTCCTCGGGCCAGCCCAGCGTGCCGATGGGCCACAGCCCCGAGGAAAACCAGGTATCCAGCACATCCGCGTCGCGCCAGACCGGATAGACCAGCTTCGTCGGATCCTGCGTCAGGTTGTAATCGGCCAGCCCCTGGGCAAAGGCGTCGATGGCGGCCTCGCGGCCCGCGACCTCGATGACGCGGGCCATCTCCAGCGGCACCGGCAGTTCGGCGATGGAATCGCGGAACTTCTCGACCACCTCGGCAAGGCTCGACGCGGCATGGTGGATCTCGTCGCGATGGACCAGGCCCTCTTCCAGCAGGGCAAAGATTTCGACCTCGTCCAGGACACCGTCATGGTCGTCCTCGACCTGGCCCTCCAGCCGCAGGTCGAGCCCGTACCAGACCGGGATCTGGTGGCCCCACCACAGCTGGCGGCTGATGGTCCAGGGCTCGATGTTCTCCAGCCAGTGGAAATAGACCTTTTCATGCTGCTCGGGCAGGATGCGGGTCTGGCCCGAGCGCACCGCCTCCAGCGCCGGGCCGACGATCCTGGCGGTGTCCACGAACCACTGGTCGGTCAGCATCGGCTCGATGACCACGCCCGAGCGGTCGCCAAAGGGCTGCATGATCGGCTTGCTGTCCACCAGGGCGCGGCGTTCCAGATGCTCGGCGCCGGTTTCCTTGTCGATGGACTTGTGCAGATAGGTGACGGCCAGCCCTTCGCCGGTGATCGCCTCGACCACCCGGGCCCGCGCCTCGTAGCGGTCGAGGCCGCGCAGCTCCTCCGGCACCAGGTTCACGTTCGAGACGTCGCCCACGTCCTCGCCCCGCGCGGCGCGGGTGGCGATCTCGGCGCTTTCCTCATAGCCGAGGCCGTCGTCGCGCATCCGCCCCTTGCCGTCCATCAGCACGTAAAGCGGGATGCCCGCGCGCATGGCCACGGCATAGTCGTTGAAGTCATGCGCCCCGGTGATCTTGACCGCGCCCGAGCCGAAATCCGGGTCGGGATATTCGTCGGTGATGATCGGGATCAGGCGGCGGTGTTCCTTGGGCCCGACCGGGATCTCGCAAAGCTTGCCGACGATGGGGGCATAGCGCGCATCGTCCGGGTGGACCGCGACCGCGCCGTCGCCCAGCATGGTCTCGGGCCGGGTGGTGGCGATGGAGATATAGTCGCGGGTCTCGCGCAGGGTGACGTTGCCGTCGGCGTCGCGTTCCACGTATTCATAGGTCTCGCCGCCGGCCAGCGGATACTTGAAATGCCACATATGGCCGGGAACCTCGCGGTTCTCGACCTCGAGGTCGGAAATCGCCGTCTCGAAATGCGGATCCCAGTTGACCAGCCGCTTGCCGCGATAGATCAGGCCCTTGTCGTGCATGTCCACGAAGACCTTGATGACGGCATCGTGGAAATTGCCTTCCTCGCCCTCGGGCGCGCCGGGGGCGCCGGACATGGTGAAGGCGTTGCGCGACCAGTCGCAGGATGCGCCCAGGCGCTTCAGTTGCTCGATGATGGTATGGCCGGATTCCTGCTTCCAGGCCCAGACCTTCTGCAGGAAGGCCTCGCGCCCGATGTCGCGGCGGTTCGGTTCCTGCCGCTCGGCCATGCGGCGTTCCACGACCATCTGCGTGGCGATGCCGGCATGGTCCTGGCCGGGCTGCCACAGCGTGTCGAAGCCGCGCATCCGGTGCCAGCGCACCAGGATGTCCTGCAAGGTGTTGTTCAGCGCGTGGCCGATATGCAGGCTGCCGGTCACGTTCGGGGGCGGGATCACCACCGAGAAGCTTTCCGCCCCCGGCTTCGCATTGGCGCCCGCGGCGAAGGCATTGCTTGCCGCCCATTCCCGCGCGATCCGCGCCTCGGCGGTCCCGGCGTCGAAATTCTTGTCCATGGCCATGTCGCTTACCCCTTGAATTGCCCAAGGGGATAGCGAAACCATGGCGAAAGGCCAAGAGGCGCTAGAGAAACCGCGCTGCAATCCCGTCCTTGAACGGGAACCAGCCGTAATAGGGCCGCGCGCCCTCGATCACCCGCTGGACCGAGGGTCGCGCCACCAGCCGTTCGAAATACGCGCTCAGGCGCGGATGATCCGCAAAGGGATGGATGGCGCCGGCATAGAACAGTGCCGGAAAGGCCGCGCAATCGGCCAGGCCGAAGCCCCCGGCGATCCAGTCGCGGCCGTCAAGCTGGCGGTCCAGCGCGGCATAGGCCAGGTCCAGCTTGCCGCGGGCAAAGGGCGCGACCCGTTCCTCGGCCCCCTCGGCCATGAAGATGCGGGCATCGACGATCTGCTGCATCATCTGCATGACCTGGAAATCCAGGAAGCGATCCCATTGCCGCGCCGGCAGCGAGGCGTCGGGGTCTGGGTCCAAGAGCCGCTGCGGCCCGGAATGATGCCGGTCCAGCCATTCGATCATCAGCGAGCTTTGCGACAGCACCAGATCGCCCTCGCGCAGCGCCGGCATCCGGCCCATGGGTTCGACCGAGCGCATCAGCGCCCGGTCGCTTTCGTCACCCAGGTCGATGTGGCGAAACTCGAAATCCGTCCCCAGTTCGTGAAGCGCGATCAGCACCTTTTGCGTATAGGAGGACAGCGGGTGGCCATAGAGCGTCAGCATCACGCGGCCTGCGCGAAATGCGCGACTTGTGCGGCATGGGCGCGCTGGAAGGCCGGGCGGGCGGTGATGCGGTTCATGTAGGCCGCCAGCACCGGATAGGCGGCAAGCTCGCCCAGGCTGTCGACGAGGCGTAGCACGTCGGCCAGCAATATGTCGGCGATGGTGAAGCGGCCGGCGGCGATGAAATCCCGCCCCTCCAGCACCGGCACCAGCTGCGCCAGGCGTTCGCGCAGGCGCGGCAGGGCCAGTTCCTCGGCCCGCGCGTCCTGGTCGAAGATCCGCGCCAGCGCCATGGCCATCACCGGGGGCTCCAGCGTGTTGAGCGCGGCGATCAGCCATTGCTGCGTCTCGGCCCGCGCGGCGGCGTCGCGCGGCATCAGCGCCTCGGCGCGCTCGCCCAGGTAAAGCAGGATCGCGCCGCTTTCGAACAGCGACAGATCGCCGTCGCGCAGGATCGGCACCTGGCCAAAGGGCTGGCGGGCGAAATGCTGCGCGGTCTTTTCGCGCACGCTGGTGGTCTCGATCCGATAGGGCAGGCCGGCTTCCTCGCAGGCCCAGCGGATGCGCAGGTCGCGGACATAGCCCACGGCAAAGGGCGGCACCCAATCATAGGTGGTGATGACGAAGGTCATGGCTTACTCCTGCCGGGCGAACTCGGCGTCGATTTCGATGGTGATCGGATCGGTGAAGAATTCGTTCATGCCATGGGCCTGCGGGTCGATCTGGGTCCGGGCATGGATGCCGATCAGGTCGCGGATGATCGGATTGCCGGATTCGTCGCCGGTATAGCCCTTGCCGGCGCCGATCAGGGTCACGTCGAATGTGGCGGGCCGGGTCTGGCCCAGCAGCGTCAGCTGGCCCGAAACCTTGCCCTCGGTCGGGCTTTCCGCCGCGAAACTGTCGGCGGTGAAGCGCGCGGTGGGGTTCGCCGCGCCGTCCAGATAGTCCGGGCCGGTCAGGATCTCGGCAAAGCCGGCGACCGGGGTCATGATCGAGGCGATCTCGACCTCGGCTTCCAGCCGGCTTTGCGCCGGGTCGTCCGGGTTCCAGTCGAGCCGACCCGAGACGGCGCCAAAGCGGAACACGCTGACCGAAAAGCCCATATGCGGCACGCGGGCCTGCACCGCCGAATGCGCCGGGTCCAGCCGATAGGCCCCGGCGGCTGCGGCGTGATAGTCCTGCTGGCCGCGCGGGATGCTGTCCGGCGTCACCTCCTGGGCCGCAGCGGGTGCGGCCCAGAGGGCAAGCGCGATCAGGGATGCGCGGATCATGGCGTTTCGTCCTTGGGCCCGACCACGGCGAAATGCGCGCCCTGCGGGTCGCGCGCCACCGCGATGAAGGCCGAGCCGGGCACCTCGATCGGGCCGTGCAGAACCTCGCCGCCGCCCTCGCGGATGCGGGTGATGGCGGCATCGACGCCGTTCACGCCGAAATAGGCCAGCCAGCAAGGCACCGGCGCCTCGCCCAGGCCCATCATGCCGCCGATGTCGCCGCCCTGCCAGGAAAACAGCTGGTAGGTGCCCATCTCGCCCATGTCCATGGCGGTGGACTTGGTCCAGCCGAACAGCTCGGCATAGAAGTCGAAGCCCGCGCCGGGGTCGGTGGACATCAGCTCGATCCAGTTGCCGTGGCCTTCCTTGCTTTGGTTCCAGGCCCCGGATTCGACCGGGGGCTGCGGGTCCATCGGCGCCGGTTGCAGGATGCCGAAAGTCGCGCCCTGCGGGTCGGTGAGGACGGCAAAGCGCCCGGTGCCGGGAATGTCGGCCGGCTCGCGAAACACCTTGCCGCCCAGGGTCTTGACCTTGGCCGCGGTGGCATCGGCATCGTCCACGTCGAAATAGATCATCCAGAAGGGCGGGACGCCGGCGCAGTCGTCCGGCATCTCCATCAGCCCGGCGACCATGTCGTCGCCGTGGCTGGCGAGGTGATAGGTAAAGCCCTCCATCCCGGAATCGGCGGTCGTCCAGCCGAGGACCTTGCCATAGAAGGTCTCGGCCGCGTCGAGCCCGCCCTTGGCGGTGGACAGCTCGAACCAGCAGGGTTTGCCGTGATACATGGTTCCCTCCGTCAGGCTTTCACGTCCACGATGGGCTCGAACCCGCCCCACATCATGCGCATGCCGTCGAAGGGCATCTCGGGCGGCGCCTGCATCTCGGGGTCGGAGGTCATCTTTTCCTGCGCCGCGTCCGAGGTCGCCTTGTCGGGCCATTCGATCCACGAGAACACCACGGTCTCGTCGTCCTTGGCCTGGGTGGACATGTAGAAGTCGTTTACCTTGCCGTGGGGCACGTCCACGCCCCAGGCCTCGACCATGCGCAGCGCGCCATAGCGCTTGAACATGGGCCAGGCCGCATTGGCCATGTCGATGTATTTCTGCTTGTTCGCGGTCGGAACCGCCAGCAGGAAACCGGAGTAGTAGGTCATCTCTCTTCCTCCTCATCGGGCGCGAGATGCGCCAATGAGTCGCAGGCTGGCAGTTGAAGTATGAAAAAGCAACTGCTAATATCCAAACATGACTGATACCGGCAAGATCTCGCGACTGCGCTATGAAGAAGGGTGCCTTGGCGCCCATGCGCTGAATTTCATCGGCGACCGCTGGGCGCTTCTGGTGGTGCGCGAATTGATGTTTGCGCCCAAGCGCTTCCAGATGATCCGCGCCGGGCTGCCGGGCGTCACGGCCAGCGTGCTGACCCAGCGCCTGACCCAGCTGGTGCAGGCGGGGGTGGTGGCGCATGACGACGTGCTGGGGCTTTATGCGCTGACCGATGCCGGCCGGGCGCTGCATCCGGTGCTGCGCGAGCTGTGCCGCTGGGCGCTGCTGATGCCGGGGCACGACCCGCGGAAATTCATCAGCATTTCCGCGCTGATGATCTCGATCGCGGCCACGGTGGACCAGGCGGCTGCCGCCGGATCACCGCTGCGCGCGGGCTTCGTCTCGGGCAAGGAGGGATTCGAGGTCGCGCTTTCCGCGCAAGGTGCGCCGCAGGTGCGGGCGGTGCGTGCGCCCGAGGCGGATTTCGTGCTGGAGGGTTCGGGCAATGCGCTGGCGGCCGCGGTCTATGGGCCGGGGCCGGCGGTGCTGGCCTCGGCCGGGCTGGTGGCGCTGCGCGGCGACCGCAGCGCCGCGCAGCAGTTCACGGCGCTGTTCCGCCTGGAGCCTCAGACCAGGTCCAGCAGCGATTCGCCTGACGAGACCGAGCAGGCGCTGGGCGCCTCTTCGACCTGAAGCTCTTCGATGGTGCCGTCGTTGACCAGCATGGCATAGCGTTTCGAGCGGCCGTTGATCCAGCCCGCACCCTGGATGTTCAGCCCCAGCGCCTTGGTGAAGCTGCCGTCGGCATCGGCCAGCACCTCGATTCCGGCATCGGCCGCGCCGGTATCCGCGGCCCATTTCCCGGCGACGAAGGGGTCGTTCACCGTGATGCAGACCAGGCGCGAGACGCCCTTGTCGCGGAAATTGCCGGCATTCTTCACGAAGCTGGGCATATGGGCGTTGGTGCAGGTCGGCGTATAGGCGCCGGGCACGGCGAAGATCGCCACCAGGCCCTGGGCCAGGTCGGCGGCGGCCACTTCCTCGGGGCCGTTGGCGCCCAGTTTCAACAGCTTGCCTTCGGGCAGCTTGTCGCCTTTTGCGATGGACATGCGCGGTTCCTCCGTCAATTGCATCGTTCCGGGCGCGACTATAGGCTCTGCGCCGCGGGCAAACCAGCGAGGGCGAAGAATGAACATCGTGATCCTTGGCGCGGGGCAGGCGGCGGCCTCTCTGGCGGCGAAGCTGCGCGGGCTGGGGCATCGGGGCGGCATCGTGGTCATCGGCGACGAGCCCGCGCCGCCCTATCAGCGCCCGCCGCTGTCCAAGGCCTACCTTTTGGGCGAGATGGGGCTGGACCGGCTGACGCTGCGCGCCCCGGACTGGTGGCAGGAACAGGGCATTGCCCTGCACCTGGGCGCGCGCGCCACGCGCATCGACCGCGACCGCCGCATGGTGGCGACGGGGCGCGGCGAATATCCCTATGACCAGCTTGCCCTGACGCTGGGCGCGACCCCGCGCCGCCTGCCGGCCGCGATGGGCGGCGAATTGCCGGGCGTGCATGTGGTCAGGAACCTGGCCGACATCGCGGGCGTCCAGCCGGCGCTGGTCGCCGGGCGTCGTCTGGTGGTGATCGGCGGCGGCTATATCGGGCTGGAGGCCGCGGCCGTGGCCCGCAAGCTGGGGCTGGCGGTCACGCTGGTCGAGGCCGCGCCGCGCATCCTGGGCCGCGTCGCCGCGCCCGAGACCGCGGAGATGATCCGCGCCCTGCACCGCGCCCATGGCGTCGAGATCGTCGAGGGCACCGGCATCGCCCGCATCACCGGCTCGGATGCCGCGGATGGGGTCGAGCTGACGGACGGCCGCCGCCTGCCGGCCGACCTGGTGATCTGCGGCATCGGCATCGCGCCGGAAACCGCGCTGGCCGAGGCCGCCGGGCTGGCCATCGACAACGGCATCGCCACCGATGCGCTTGGCCGCACCTCGGACCCGGCGATCTGGGCGGCGGGGGATTGCGCCAGTTTCCCTACTTCGGACGGCCGGCTGCGGCTGGAAAGCGTCGGCAATGCCATCGACATGGCCGAGGCGGTGGCGGCGAACATGCTGGGCGCCGATGCCCCCTATGTGCCCAAGCCCTGGTTCTGGTCGGACCAGTTCGACGCGAAACTGCAGATCGCCGGGCTGAACCTGGGTTACGACCGGGTGGTGACGCGGCCGGCGGCGAATGGCGGCTCGGTCTGGTATTTCAGGGGCGGCCGGCTGATCGCGGTGGATGCGCTGAACGATGCCCGCGCCTATATGATCGGCAAGCGGCTGATCGAGGCCGGCCGCTCGCCCGAGCCCGAGGCGGTGGCCGAGGCGGCCGAGCTGAAGGCGCTGATGGCATGAGAATTGTCGGCGGCACCCTGCGCGGGCTGAAACTGGCCGAGGTCGGCGCGGGCGATCCGGCGGCGCATCTGCGCCCGACCACCGACCGGGTGCGCGAATCGATCTTCAACCTGCTCATCAACGGCACGCATGGCAATCCGATCCCCGGCGCGCGGGTGCTGGACCTGTTCGCCGGCACCGGCGCGCTGGGGATCGAGGCGCTGTCCCGCGGCGCCGCCCGCGTGGCCTTCGTCGATGACGGCGTGGCGGCGCGGGCGCTTTTGCGCGCCAATATCGACAAGGCCCGCGCCATGGGCGCGACCGATGTCTGGCGCCGCGACGCGACCCGGCTGGGCGAGAACCGCGGCGCGCCCTATGGGCTGGTCTTCCTGGACCCGCCCTATGGCCAGGGGCTGGGCGAGCGGGCGCTGGAATCGGCGCTGGCCGGCGGCTGGATCGCACCGGGCGGCGTGGTGGTCTGGGAGGAATCGGCCCCGCCCGGCCCGGTCGCGGGGCTGGAGCAGATCGACCAGCGCAAATATGGCGACACGATTGTCACATTGTTGCGCAGGGGACACGATCAGGCGGCGCGATCCAGCTTGGTGGACAGGTGAATCAGGCTCTCGCTGGAGCGGACGCCGGTCAAACCGCCGATCTGGTCCAGCACATCGTCAAGCTGGCTGGTCGATATGGCGGCCAGTTGCAGCAAAAGATCGACGCGGCCGCTGGTGGTATGGATGCGCTCGACCTCGGGCAGGCTGCGCAGCCGGGCCAGGATCGCCGCTTGGGCGCGCGGCTCGATGGTCAGCAGGCAGGTGGCGCGGATGCGATGCTCGCGCGCGGAATCGCCCAGCCGCAGCGTGTAACCCGCGATGGCGCCCGATGTTTCCAGCCGCTCCAGCCGCGCCTGCACGGTTGAGCGCGCCACCTTGAGCCGCCGCGCCAGAACCGCTACGGACATGCGTGCATCCTGCGCCAGATGGGCCAGAATCCCGCGATCAAGTTCGTCCACCCGCCCACCTGTCGATCTGCCGAAGCTTTCGGCATATTAACGAAGCCGCGGCCCATTTCCACCCTTTTCATTGCAGCAATCGGAACCCATAGGGCGCAGACTTGTTTCCACCCCCACACGCGCACAGGAAGGACATGCCGATGGGACTGACCGAGGGCCGCGGCCCCAAGACCGTCTGGAACAATCCCGCCGAGATCATCCGCAGGCTGGCGCCGGAAAATCCGGTCATGGTCTTTGCCCCTTCGGTCCTGCGCGCCACCGCCCAGCGGTTCCTGCAGGGCTTTCCCGGCCTCGTCACCTATGCGGTCAAGTCGAACCCGGACGAGGCGGTGATCCGCACGCTTTCCGCCGCCGGGATCAAGGGCTTCGACGTGGCCTCGCCCTATGAGATCGACCTGATCGGCCGGCTGGCCCCCGATGCGGCGCGCCATTACCACAACCCCGTGCGCTCGCAGGCCGAGATCGCCCATGCCGTCGAGGCCGGGATCAAGTCCTGGTCGGTGGACAGCCGGTCGGAACTGGACAAGCTTTTCGCCCGCGTGGCCCCCGAGGGCTGCGAGATCTCGCCCCGTTTCAAGCTGCCGGTGCTGGGTGCGGCCTATGACTTCGGCTCGAAGTTCGGCGCCTCGCCGGAACTGGCGGCGGAGTTGCTGCGCGCGGTGGCGGATCGCGGCTATATCCCCTCGCTGACCTTCCATCCGGGCACGCAATGCGTCGATCCGCATGCCTGGGAAAGCTATATCACCACTGCGGCCGAGATCTGCGCCATGGCCGGCGTCCGGGCGCGGCGGCTGAACGTGGGCGGCGGCTTCCCCTCGCATCGCGTGACCGGGGTCGAGCCGGACCTGACCGCGATCTTCGGCCTGATCCGGCGCGTGACCGACGAAGCCTTCGGCGCTGACGCGCCGCAGCTGGTCTGCGAGCCGGGGCGCGGACTATGCGCCGATGCCTTCGCGCTGATCACCCGCGTCAAGGCGGTGCGCGACGGCCAGAACGTCTTCCTGAACGACGGCGTCTATGGCGGGCTGTTCGAACTGCCCATCGTCGGCAACCTCGACCGGCTGCAGGTGCTGACGCCCGAGGGCACCGCGCGCGAGGACGAGCCGATGCCGCGCGTCATCTTCGGCCCGACCTGCGATTCGGTGGACCGGCTGCCGGGCGAGCTGCCCCTGCCGGCCGATATCCAGGAGGGCGACTATATCGTCTTCCACGGCGCGGGCGCCTATTCGACCGTCACCAATACCCGCTTCAACGGGTTCGGGCTGATGGCACACCTGACCGTGAACGCGCTTGAATAGGGATTAATCGACGCTTTGCGTTTCCATGCTAGCGTCGGACCATGGAATCGTCCCGCCCGCCGATATGCCAGGTCGTCCTGATGGACGGCACCTTCGCCTCGCTGACCGAGGGGCGAAGGTCGTCCATCGCCCGCATCCATGCCTTGCTGTCGGGCGAATGCGGGGCGTTGCCGGCCCCGCTTGGGGTGCATTATGCGCCCGGCCAGCAATGGGATGCCTGGCGCACATTGCCGGAACTGGCCATGGGCTCGGCGCTGGAACGGCATATCTGCGACGCCTATGCCTGGCTTGCCCGAGAATGGCGGCCGGGCAATCCGCTGTTCTTCTTTGGCTATTCCCGCGGCGCCTTTGCCGCACGCTCGCTTGCCGGCATGATCGGGCGCGTGGGGCTGCTGACCCATGCCCATGCCTCGCGCCGCAACGTGCAGCAGGCCTGGCAGCTTTACCGCCAGGGCCGCGACCGGCTGGTCGGCCGGCTGGACCCCGCGCTTTGCCACCCGGTCGTGCCGATCCGCATGATCGGGGTTTTCGACACGGTGATGGCGCTGGGGATCCGGCTGCCGCTGCTGTGGATGCTGACCGAGCCGCGCTTTCGCTTTCACGACGCGCATCTGGGCGCCGAGGTCGAGCATGGCGTGCAGGCGCTGGCCCTGGACGAGACGCGGGCCGCCTTCCAGCCGCTGATCTGGGACAGCGCCTCGGCCCCCGGCCGGATCGAGCAGATGTGGTTCCGCGGCTGCCACCCGGATGTGGGCGGCCAGCTGTCCGGGCTGGAATATGCCCGGCCGCTGGCCAATATCCCGCTGGTCTGGATGATGTCGCGGGCCGAGGCCTTTGGCCTGCCGCTGCCCCAGGGCTGGCGCGGGCATTTCGACTGCGACGCGACCGCGCCCTCGGTCGGGTCGTGGCGCAACTGGGGCAAGGCCTTCCTGGCGCGCGCGCCGCGCCTGGCCGGGGCGGACCCGTCCGAAAAGCTGCATCCTTCCGTGCCGCACCCCTATACCGGCCCGGCGCTGCTGGCCGGGGCGCTGGCCGATGCCGCGCCGCCGCGTCCGCATCGCCGGCTGGTCAGGGCAAGGCCGCGGCTTCCCGAAGCGCCGGCCCGGCCGGCGACTGTGCCGCAGCCGGAAATCGCCACGCCTGCGGGACAGGGGCCGGATGGCTGATGCCGCGGGGGCGCCGCTGCCGGTTCAGGCCACGCGCGAAAATTCGCCCTTGGGCTCGATTCCCAGCGCGGCGCAGACCTTCAGCACCAGCTCGGGCTTGTTCAGCGTATAGAAATGCAGCTTGTCCACGCCGCCTTCGACCAGCCGCTCGCACAGCTTGACGCAGACATCCAGCGCCAGCTGCGCCTCGCCCTCCTTGCCGGCGGCGGCAAAGGCGTCCTCGGCCCATTGCGGGACCGAGGTGCCGCAGCGTTCGGCAAAGCGGCGGGTGCCGGCCCAGCTTTGGATCGGCAGGATGCCGGGGATGATCGGCGCCTCGATCCCCGCCGCGCGGCAGGCGTCGCGAAAGCGGAAATAGGTCTCGGCGTCAAAGAAGAACTGCGTCATCGCCGATGTCGCGCCGGCATCGACCTTGCGCTTGAGCCAGGCCACGTCGGCGGCGGTGTCGGGGCTTTCGGGATGCGGCTCGGGATAGGCGCCGCAGCGGATGGTCATGTCGCCGCGCGCGGCGATGGCCTCGATCAGCTCGACCGAATTGGCGAAACCCTCGGGGTGGGGGGTAAAGCGGTCCTGCCCCTGCGGCGCGTCGCCGCGCAGCGCCACGATCTCATGCACGCCGGCGGCGGCGTAGTCCTGGACGATCTGCAGCGTCTCCTCGCGCGTGGCATCGACGCAGGTCAGGTGCGCGGCGACGTTCAGCCCGTAATGGCTGGCCAGCGCCGTCACCGCCTCATGCGTCAATTGCCGGGTGGTGCCGCCCGCGCCATAAGTGACCGAGACGAAATCCGGCCCCAGCGGCGCCAGCGCGCGCGCCGTCTCCCACAGCCGGAACGACTGGTCCAGGTTCCGGGGCGGGAAGAACTCGAAGCTGATCGCGGGTGTCGTCATGGTGCCATCCTTTTGTCGCAGGTCTTGTGACATGCCGCGCGACGTGAGACAAATTCATAATCCTCAAGATCGTCATGAGTTTCAGTCAAGATGCACCTTGAACTTCGCCACCTGCGCAGCCTGCGCGCCATTCATGAACAGGGCGGCCTTGCCCGCGCCGCCGAGGTGCTGAACCTGACGCAATCGGCGTTGTCGCACCAGATCAAGGCGCTGGAAGAGCAGGCGGGGGTCGAGCTGTTCCTGCGCAAGACCAAGCCCCTGCGGCTGTCGGCGGCGGGGATGCGGCTCTTGCGCACGGCCGAGCAGGTCTTGCCGCTGATCGACGCGGCCGAGGCCGAGTTCCGCGCCGTCGAACTGGGCCGCGCCGGCCGGCTGCATATGGCGATGGAATGCCACCATTGCTTCGACTGGCTGTTGCCGGTGCTGGACCAGTTCCGCCGTGCCTGGCCCGAGGTCGATCTGGACATCCGCTCCAGCCTGGCGCTGAAGGCGCTGCCCGCCTTGCAGCGGGGGCAGGTGGACATGGTGATCTCGTCCGATCCCGATGAGATTTCCGGCATCACCTTCCAGCCGCTCTTCGATTATGCGCCGACCATGGTGGTTGCCGCCAGCCATCCGCTGGCCGCCAAGGGCTATGCCGAGCCGGCCGATTTGGCGGGCGAGACGCTGATCACCTATCCGATGGAGCGGGCGCGGCTGGACGTGTTTTCGCAATTCCTCGACCCGGCCGGGGTCGAGCCCGCCCAGGTCCGCCAGGTCGAGCAGACCGCCATCGCGCTGATGCTGATCGCCTCGGGGCGCGGGGTGGCGGTGATGCCCGACTGGGTGCTGCGCGCCCAGGCCGGCAATCCCGAACTGGCGCTGCTGCCGCTGGGTCGCCAGGGCATGCTGCGCCGGCTTTATGCCGCACTGCGGACCGAGGATCTGCAACAGCCCTATATGGCGCATGTGCTGCGCCTGGCCCGGACCGAGCCGGTCAGGATGATGCGCGCCCTGGCGCAGGGCTAGGGGGTGGCCGTCCTCGGGATCATGGTCAAAATGACACTCGTTCAGCCGGATCCCGAGGAGCCTTCCCCGGCATGGCCCTGGCCGCAGGGGCCGCGGGCGATGCCGCAAGCGATTTTCCTGGCCGGCCACGCCCTATGGACCCCACGGCCCGCAGCGCGTTTCGCCCCGGCCCGCCCGGTGCGGCACCGCCGCCCGCGGGAAGAAAACGGAATGCGCCCAACTAAACCAGAGCGTGTATTCTAGTCAATATGCACAATTTGGGAACCTTGGTTAAATTTTTCTTTTCCGGCGGCTGCGTCGTCTGGGCCAGGGCGGATCGGCCACAGCCCTGGGCCGGAACGGTCCTGCGGATTTGACAAACCCGCGCAATCGCTGGATGAATCCCACTCACCCTTTGCGAACGGGACCGTCATGGCCAGCCTTCCCGCAGATCCCAAGCTCAGCGCCGCGGTTTCGGACGGCGCCTTGCTGCTGGCGGGCGAGTTCACGGTCTGGACGCTGGGCCAGCTGCCGCCCGAGGCCGGCGCGGCGCATCGGCTGGAACTGTCGGGGCTGACGCGCATCGACACCGCCGCCGCCTGGTATCTGGTCGGGCGCGAACGCCAAGGCGCGCAGCTGGACGGGCTGACCGGGGCGCAGGCCCGGCTGCTCGACACCGTGCGCCAGGCGCTGCCGCAGCCCGATGCCGAAACCGCCGCCCCCGCCGGCTGGCGGCGGATGCTGGAACAGACCGGGCGGCGCATGGCCGCGGCGCTGCTGTTCCTGCGCGAGATCGCGGAATACCTGGGCCGCTTCCTGGCCGCCCTGGCGCGCGGCATCCGGCATCCGGGCGATTTCCGTTTCACCTCGCTGGTGTATCACTGCCAGGAGACGGGCTTGCGCGCCGTGCCCATCGTGGCGCTGATGTCCTTCCTGATCGGCATCGTGCTGGCCTTTCAGGGCGCGGTGCAATTGCGCCAGTTCGGGGCCGAGGTCTTTGTCATCGACCTGATCGCCATTTCCATCCTGCGCGAGCTGGGCATTCTGCTGACGGCGATCATCGTCGCCGGCCGCACCGCCTCGGCGCTGACCGCCTCGATCGGCTCGATGAAGATGAACGAGGAAATCGACGCCATGCGCACGCTGGGGCTGGACCCGGACATGGTGCTGATCCTGCCGCGCGTGCTGGCCTTGATCATCACCCTGCCGATCCTGGGGCTGATCGCCAATATCGCCGGGCTGGTCGGCGGCGCGCTGATGTCCTGGATCGAGCTGGGCATCTCGCCCTCGATGTTCCGCTATCGGCTGCTGGCGGATACCAGCGTGGACCATGTCATCGTCGGCCTGTCCAAGGCGCCGGTCTTTGCGCTGATCATCGGCGTCATCGGCTGCCATGCCGGGATGAAGGTAGGCAAGGACGCGGAATCGCTGGGCGCCGAGACCTCGCGCGCCGTGGTCAACGCCATCTTCGCGGTGATCGTCGCCGATGCGCTGTTCTCGATCTTCTTCTCCGAGGTGGGGCTGTGAGCGGCAATATCATCGAGGTCCGGGGCCTGCGCACCCAGTTCGGCCGCCATGTGGTGCATGACGGGCTGGACCTCGACCTGCGGCAGGGCGAGATCCTGGGCGTCGTCGGCGGCTCGGGCACCGGGAAATCGGTGCTGCTGCGCACCATCGTCGGGCTGAACCGCCCCACCGCCGGCACGGTGCGGGTCTTTGGCCAGGACGTGGGCGCGCTGGCCGGCCCCGCGCGCGAGGCGCTGGAGCGGCGCTGGGGCGTGATGTTCCAGGGCGGCGCGCTGTTTTCCTCGCTGACCGTGCGCGAGAATGTCGAGGTGCCGCTGCGCGCCGTGCCGGGGCTTGCGCCCGAGGCGCGGCGTGGACTGGCGGAACTCAAGGTCTCGATGGCCGGGCTGCCGTGGAGCGCCAATGACAAATACCCCTCGGACCTGTCGGGCGGGATGAGAAAGCGCGCAGGGCTGGCGCGCGCGCTGGCGCTGGACCCCGAGATCCTGTTCCTGGACGAGCCGACGGCGGGGCTGGACCCGATCGGCGCCGATGCCTTCGACCGGCTGATCGTCGAGCTGCGCGATGCGCTGGACCTGTCGGTGTTCCTGGTCACGCATGACCTCGATACGCTGCATGCCTGCTGCGACCGCATCGCGGTGCTGGCGGAAAACAAGGTGCTGGTCAGCGGCACCATGGCCGAAATGCTCCGGGTCGATCACCCCTGGGTGCATGAATATTTCCACGGGCCCCGCGCCCGCGCCGCCATGGCCACCGGCCGCGCAAAGGAGTAAGCCCATGGAAACCAAGGCCAATTACGTCCTGATCGGAGCCTTCACCATCGCCGGCTTCCTGGGGATGCTGCTGTTCCTGATGTGGTTCGCCAAGCTGCAACTGGACCGGCAATTCGCTTATTACGACATCTATTTCCCGGAAGTGTCGGGCCTGGGCATATCCTCGGAGGTGCTTTTCGCCGGGCTTTCCGTCGGCAAGGTGGTGGACATGCAGCTGTCGCAAAGCGTGAACGGCGCGGTCCGGGTCCGCATCGAGGTGGCCGAGGATACGCCGGTGCGCACCGATTCCCGCGCCGCCATCGAGATCCAGGGCGTCACCGGCGTCGCCAATGTGGCGATCACCTCGGGCCGCCCCGATTCGCCGCTGCTGCGCGACGTGGACCCGGATTCGATCCCGGTCATCGCCGCCAACCGCTCGGCGCTGCAAACGCTGTCGGACCAAGGCCCCGAGATGATTTCGCGGCTGAACACCGTAGCCGAGCAGCTGACCCGGCTTTTGGGCGACGAGAACCAGAACCGGGTGCGCAACATCCTGGACAATGTGGAACGCTCCAGCGCCAACCTGGACAAGGCGCTGGCCGACGTGACCACGGCGACCGATTCCATCGCCTCGGCCGCATCCGACATCTCGGCCTTCGGCGAGCGGCTGGACGGGCTCAGCGCCGCGGCCGAGACGACGCTGGGCAATGCCGACACCGCGCTGGCCAAGTTCACCGAAAGCGCGGCCAAGGTCGACACGGCGCTGGATTCGGGCACCGCCACGCTGGACGAGGTGCGCGCCTATGTTGCGGGCGACCTCAAGGCGCTGACGCAGCGGCTGGACCAGACCGCCACCACGCTGCAATCCGATCTGACCCGGCTGGCCGGGCGCGCGGACCAGAGCCTCGACAACCTGGACGCGGCCCTTGAGGTCGGAAGCCGCACGCTGGCTTCGGCCGAGCGGGCCTTCGACGGCGCCGACCGGGTCATCAACAGCAATGTCGAGCCGGTGGTGGCCGACCTGCGCGTGACGCTGGGCAAGGCGAACGAGGCCATCGACCGCGTGGTTGCCGACCTGCCCGAGATCACCGAGCGGCTGCGCAATGCCGCCGACAGCGCCGAGACCGCCTTTGCCAGCCTGCGCGGGATGCTGGACAGCGCCCGCGCCCCGGTGCAGGCTTTCACCCGCGAGGGGCTGCCGCAATTCACCCGCATGGCCGCCGATCTGCGCGGGCTGGTGGGCAATCTGAACGAGCTGGTCTCGGCGTTGCGGCGCAACCCCTCGCAAATCTTCTCGGGGCCGCGCGCGCCCGAGTTCCGCCGCTGAGAGGTCCGCCATGCGTCTTGCCGCCGCCTTGCTTGTCCTGACCCTGACCCTGCCGGGCTGCGCCGCCTTGCGCGCGCTGGAGGGCGAGCCCGACCGCGACGTGTTCGAGCTGCGCCCGCCTTCGGACGTGCCGCGGAACTGCGGCCGCGGCCGGCTGGCCGAGCTGGTGATCGAGCCGCCCAAGGCGCGCGGCACGCTGGACACCGATCGCATCATGATCCGGCCGAACCAGTTGCAGACGCAATACCTGCCCGATGCGCGCTGGGGCGACACTGTGCCGGTGACGCTGCAAACCCTGCTGGTGCGCGGCTTTGCCGTCTATGATGCCTTCACCCATGTCGGCCGCGCGCCGCTGGGCGCGGCGGGCGATTACGCGCTGATCTCCGAGATCAACGACTTCAACGCCGAGGTCGCGGGGCAGGGGGCCGTCATCAAGCTGTCCGTCGATGCACAGATGGTGCGCGAGATGGACGCCCGCGTCGTCTCGCGCGGACATTTCACCGCCACGGCCCAGGCGGCGACGACGAAGACGGCCGACCTGATCCCGGCCTTCGATGCGGCCGGCCAGCAGCTTGTCGCGCAGATGACCGACTGGGGCCTCAACGCGGTGGGGGTGAACCCGGCGCGCTGCCGCTGATCAGAGGATGCCGTGCTGCTTCAGCAGCGCCTTTTCGTCGCCCGTCACCCAGCCGAATACCCTGGGCGTGCCGTCGAGGATCTGCACGAGGTAATGCACCTCGAAGTCGATGGTCACATCGGGCGCCTCGCCCCGGTCATAGACGGCCCGCCAGCCGACATGGGCCAGGCAATGCAGCGCGTCCATCGGCGAAAGCCGGATCTCGCGGATCGTCATCGCCTTGGTGCCGATGGCGCGGTAATGCGCATAGCCCTGGGCCATCGCCTGCCTTAGCTGGTCGTCGTTCCGGCCCGCCCTGACGCCCGCCGGAGAAGCGGCGATGAACTCGGGCGCGTAAAGCGCGGCGACCTCCTCCATATCCGCCTCGCCGGCCAGCGCCTGCGTGAACAGCCGTTCGTAGCGGGCGAAGAATGCGCGGATGCTGTCCTCCATGGCTTCCTCCTGTCAGCCCTTGTGGAAGTGATCGACGATTTTCTGCGCCATGGATTCGCTGATCCCCTCGACCGCGACCAGATCGGCCAGGCCGGCGCGGCTGACCGCCTTGGCGCTGCCGAAATGCTGCAGCAGAGCGCGCTTGCGGGCCGCGCCGATGCCGGGGACCTCGTCCAGCGGGTTCGCCATCACCGCCTTGGCCCGCTTGGCGCGATGCGTGCCAATGGCCCAGCGATGCGCCTCGTCCCGCAGGCGCTGGATGAAATACAAGACCGGGTCGTTCATCCGCAGCGCGAAGGGGCGCTGGCCATGACGGTGGAACTCTTCCTTGCCGTGGTCGCGGTCCTCACCCTTGGCGACACCGACCATCGGGATGTCCTCGACCCCCATCTCGGCCATGATCTCATGCACGGCCGAGACCTGCCCGGCGCCGCCGTCGATCAGCAAAAGATCGGGCCAGGTGTCGGTCTGGCGGTCGGGATCCTCTTTCAGCAGGCGCGAGAAGCGGCGGGTCAGCACCTCTTTCATCATGCCGAAATCGTCGCCCGGCGTGATCTCGGTGCCCTTGATGTTGAACTTGCGATACTGGCTCTTGATCCAGCCCTCGGGGCCGGCGACGACCATGCCGCCCACGGCATTGGTGCCCTGGATATGGCTGTTGTCATAGACCTCGATGCGCTGCGGCACCGCGGGCAGGTCCAGCGCCTCGGCCAGCCCCTCCAGCAGCCGCTGCTGCGCGGCGCTTTCGGACATGCGCCGCGCCAGGCTTTCGCGGGCGTTGCGCAGGGCGTTTTCCACCAGCTCGGCCTTTTCGCCGCGCCGGGGCACGCCCAGCACGACCTTGCGCCCGGCCTTTTCCGACAGCGCATCGGTCATCAGGTCGGGATCCTCGATGCCATGCGACAGCAGGATCAGCCGCGGCGGCACCTTGCCGTCGTAGAACTGCGCCAGGAACGCCTGCATCACCTCGTCGGCCGATTCCACGCCGTTCAGCTTGGGGTAGAAGTCGCGGTTGCCCCAACTCTGGTTGCCGCGGATGAAAAAGACCTGCACGCAGGCCTGCCCGCCCTCCATGTGCAGGCCGATCACGTCGGCCTCGGGGACGCCGCGCGGGTTGATCGCCTGCACCGATTGCACGGCGGTCAGTGCCTTGATGCGGTCGCGCAGCGCGGCGGCGCGTTCGTATTCCATCGCCTCGGCGGCTTCGGCCATCTCGCGCGCCAGGTCGGCCTGGATGCGCGTGGTCTTGCCCTGCAGGAACAGCTCGGCATCGGCGACCAGGGTGTTGTATTCCTCCAGCCCGATGCGGCCGACGCAGGGCGCGCTGCAGCGCTTGATCTGGTAAAGCAGGCAGGGCCGCGTCCGGCTGGAAAAGGTGGCGTCGGTGCAAGACCGCAGCAAAAACACCCGTTGCAGCTGGTTCAGCGTCCGGTTCACCGCCCCGGCGCTGGCGAAGGGGCCGTAGTAATCGCCCTTTTCCGCCTTGGCGCCGCGATGCTTCTTGATCTGGGCGAAGGGGTGCGACTTGGCGACCAGGATGTTCGGAAAGCTCTTGTCGTCGCGCAAGAGCACGTTGTAGCGCGGCTTGAGCTGCTTGATGAGGTTCTGCTCCAAGAGCAGCGCCTCGGTCTCGGTGCGCGTGGTCAGGAACATCATCGAGCAGGTCTCGCGGATCATCCGCGCGATCCGTGCCGAATGCCCGGTGCCGCGCGCATAGTTCGAGACCCTGGCCCGGAGGTTTCGGGCCTTGCCGACGTAAAGCACCGCCCCCTGCTGGTCCAGCATGCGATAGACCCCCGGCGAGCCGTCGAGCGTCCGCAGATAGTCCTGGATCAGCGCATGGCCGGTCTTGGAGGGGCGCGTTTCTGGGGTGGAATCGGTCATCTTGTTAACAAAATGATTCTCGGGCTCGGCTGCAAGTTCGGGCAGGAAAGTTCAAGCTGAATCCTGTCCACGGAATCTGTGGATAACTCTGTGGGTGAGCTTGGGAGTATCACATGTTCAATTAGCGTTTCTTGGGGTTTCGTTACTTTGCACAAATTCTAGGCAGTATTGTAACTGGTTGATTTATGAGAATATTTTTTCTCTCCTCCGCAATCGACTGAATTTCTTAGCAGAATCGTGAAGATTGCGTGAACGCCTTCCGCAAAGTGGACAACTTGCCGCGGACAGGCGATTTTCCGCCTTATTCGACGCCCAGCACGTCGGGAGTGCGCCAGGCAAGGTGCTGGCCGCCGTCCACGCAGATCAGCTGTCCGGTGACCGAGGGCGCGTCCATCAGGTAGCCCAGGGCGGCGCAGACATCCTCGGGCCCGGCGCCGCGTTGCAGGATGGTCGCGGCGCGCTGGTTGGCGAAATGCCGGTCGGATTGGCGGGTGCCCTGCATGGTCGGGCCGGGGCCGATGGCGTTGACGCGGATCTCGGGCGCCAGGGCCTGGGCCGAGGTCCGCGTCAGCCACCACAGCCCGGCCTTGGCCAGCGAATAGGTCATGAACTCGGGCGTGGGCTTCAGCACGCGCTGGTCGATCATGTTGACCACCAGCGCCCGCGCCACCGGCTCGGCCCCGCTGCGGTCGGCCCTGGGGGCCTGCCGGGCGAAGGCCTGCGTCAGCACGAAGGGCGCGCGCAGGTTCGAGCCCATGTGCCGGTCCCAGCTGTCGCGCGTCGCCGTGGCGATGTTGTCGTATTCGAAGATCGAGGCATTGTTCACCAGCAGCGCCAGCGGCCCCAGCGCGGCATGGGCGCGGTCGACCAGCGCCTCGCTCTGGTCCAGGTCCAGCAGGTCCGCGCCGAAGACCTCGGCCCGCACGCCCAGGGCGCGGGCCTCGGCGGCGGTGGCCTCGGCCTCGGCGGCCGAGCTTTGGTAATGGATCGCCACGTCCAGCCCGCGCCGGGCCAGATACAGGGTGATGGCCCGCCCCAGCCGGCGGGCGCCTCCGGTCACCAGCGCGGTCATTTCCGCCCGATCCCCAGCAGCCGCGCGATCACGCGGCGCACCCCCGGACCGGCGGCCAGCGCCAGCGCGATGATGATGAGCAGGCACAGGATGACGGTCTTGATCATCCGCGCCCCGCCCCGAAGCGTGCGAAGGCGGCGCGTTCCTCGATCCCGTCGATCAGGTCATCGGCGGAAAGGCCGAAGCGGCGCAGCAGCGGCACGCGCTGGCCATAGGTCAGGAAGCGCACCTCCTTGCCGTAAAGCTCGCGCATCTTGGGCACCAGATGGGCGATGCCGTCCGCCAGCCCCAGTTCGACCGCCTCGCGGCCGGTCCAGATCTCGCCGGTGAACAGGTCGCTGTCCTGCGGCAGGCGGTTGCCGCGCCGGGCCAGCACCTGCTGCTTGAAGGCGTCGTGGATCGGGCCCAGCAGGCGGTTCAGCCGGGCGACATCCTCGGGCGTCTCGGGGCGGAAGGGGTCCAGCATCGACTTCGAGCGGCCGGCAGTATGCACGCGCCGCTCGATGCCGTGGCGCTGGATCAGCTCGGCAAAGCCGAAGCCCGAGGAGATCACCCCGATCGAGCCCAGCACCGAACTGTCGTCGGCCCAGATGTAATCCGCCGCCGTCGCCAGCCAGTAGCCGCCCGAGGCGGCCACGTCCTCGACGAAGGCATGCACCGGAATCTCGCGTTCCTCGGCAAGGCGGCGGATGCGGGCGCCGATCAGGCTGGACTGCACCGGCGAGCCGCCGGGCGAGTTCAGGGCCAGCGCCACGGCGGCGGGCTTGCGCCGCTTGAAGGCGCGCTCCAGCAGCGGCGCCAGGGCGGCGTCGGACAGGCCGGGGCCGCCGCGGCCGGCAACCCCGATGGCGCCTTGCAGGCGCAGGACGGCAACGGTGGCCGGGCGGTTCAGGAACGGTATTCTCATGGGTTTCCAGATAGGGGGCTGCGGGGCTGCGGGCAAGCGGTCAGCGCTGCGCTTTCAGAAAGGCAAGGACGTCGGCGCGGTCGGGCATGGCGTCGCCCGCGCCCTTGCGGGTGACTTGCAGCGCGGCGGCTGCGGCGGCGTGGCGCAGGGCATCGGGCGGGGTCTCGCCCCGCGCCAGCCCGGCGGCGAACCAGCCAGTAAAGCAATCCCCGGCGCCGGTCGTGTCCACCGCCTGCACCGCGAAGGCCGGCTGGTGCCAGGCCTGGCCGCTGCGCAGGTCGCGGAACTCGGCCCCTTCGGCGCCGCGGGTGATCAGCAGGCCCTCGACCGGCAGGTCTTCGCCAAGGGCGGCGAAGGTGTCGCGGGCCTCGATCTCATTCACCGCCAGGATCGAGACATGCGGCAGCACCTCGCGCAGCGCGGCGATGCTGAACGGGGCGGCGGAATAGATCACCCGCGCCCCGGCCCGGCGGGCGTGCAGGGCGGCTTCGGCCTGCAGGTTGGTTTCGTTCTGCATCAGCAGGATGTCGTCCCGGCCCAGCCCGGCGGGGCGGGCCAGCTCGGCCGGCAGGGCCAGGTTGGCGCCGCCATGCAGCACGATCGAGTTCTCGCCCGCCGCATCGACCAGGATGATGGCATGGCCGGTGGCGAGGCCTGGCAGCCGCGCGATGGCCGAGGTCTGCACCCCCGCTGCGGCAAGCCGCCGCGGCACCCAGTCGTCGCCCGCGCCCATGGCGCCCAGGTGGATGACGTCGGCGCCGGCGCGGGCGGCGGCGACGGACTGGTTCGCCCCCTTGCCGCCCAGCCCCTGGGCATAGGATTGCGCGTGCAGCGTCTCGCCCGGACGGGGCAGGGCGGGCAGGCGATAGACATGGTCGATGTTGATCGAGCCGAGATTATAGATCGTCATGTCCCGCCCCTCGCCGGTGTCGCGCCGGCCCATCTGAACGGCGCGCGGGCGGCTTGTCCATATCGGCCGGGACGAAAGCGCGTCCGGGCCATGAAAAACGCGCCCCGAGGGGCGCGTTTCAGGATCAGGAGCGGGCGATCATTCCGGCTTGCGCGGATGCTTGATCGGCTGCCACAGCTTCTTGTTGGTCAGGTAGAGCAGGGCCGACAGCACGATCAGGAAGATCACCGAGACGAAGCCGACCTGCTTGCGATCCATCATCTTCGGCTCTGCGGTCCACATCAGGAAGGCGGCCACGTCGCTGGCCATCTGATCGACCGTCGCCGGGGTTCCGTCCTCATAGGTGACCTGGTCGTCGCTGAGCGGCGGCGCCATCTGGATCCAGTTCCCCGAGAAGGCGGCGTTGTGGTAAAGCACCGTCCCCGCCTCTTCCTTTTCCTCGCCGTCATAGCCGGTCAGGACCGCGTGGATGTATTCCGGGCCGCCGATGCCGTTGAACAGCTGCGACAGGCCGGTGCCATAGGGGCCGTGGAAACCGGCGCGCGCCTTGGCCATCAGCGACAGGTCCGGGCCCATGCCGTCGCCGGTCACGGTCGGGAAATGGTCGGTGGGAACGCGCGGGCGATCCTCGCCGGTCTCGGCATCGGTGATGTCGAAATTCGCGGCATAGGCGCGGACCTGGTCCTCGGGCAGTTGCGGGCCGCCTTCGTCGGCCAGCGTCCGCAGCGGCACATAGCGCAGGCCGTGGCAGGCCGAGCAGACCTCGGTATAGACCTGCAAGCCGCGCTGCAGCTGGTGCTGGTCGAAGGTGCCGAAGGGCCCCTCGAAGCTGAACGAGATGTCCTCGATATGCGCGACGGCATGGCTGTCGGCGGCCTCCTCGGCGTGTTCGGCCGGGGCTTCCTCGGCGGCAGCCTCCTCGGCCGGGGCTTCCTCCGCGGCCGCTTCCGGTTCCTCGGCGGCGGGCTCTTCGGCAGGGGCTTCTTCCGCGGCCGCTTCCGGTTCCGCAGCCGCAGGCTCTTCGGCAGCAGGCTCGGCCTCGGCGGCTTCGCCTTCAGCCGGAGCTTCCTCGGCTGCCGGTTCCTCGGCAGGGGTTTCTTCCGCCGCCTCGGCAGGCTCTTCTGCAGCCGGCTCCTCGGCTGCCTCGGCCGGGGCTTCCTCTGCGGTTGCCGCCGGTTCCTCGGCAGCAGGCTCGGCCTCGGCGGCCGGTTCCTCGGCTGCCGCCGGAGCTTCCTGCGCCGCAGGCTCCTCGGCGGCGGGTTCTTCCGCGGGTGCTTCCTCTGCGGCCTCTTCCGTGGCTTCGGCTTCGGCTTCGGCTTCAGGCGCGGCGGTTTCGGCCGCCGGTGCCGGCTCGGCCGCCGGGGCGGCCGTGTCGTTGGTCTGGTAGCTCGAGCCCGCGGGGGCCGTCGTGCCCGGCGCGGTGCTTGCGTCCTGCGCCACGGCGCCGCCTGCCAGGGCAACCGTCAGGGCCGCAACAGCCGTGAGCGATGCGTTTCTCAGGGTCATTGTTGCCTCTCCTTACTCGGCAGGATGGGTTTCGGGCCCGTAATGGGCGTTGAAGTCTTCCTCGATGGTCTGCGGCATGGGATCGGGCTTCTCGATGATGCCCAGCAGCGGCAGGATGATGAGGAAATAGGCGAACCAATAGGCCGCCCCGGCCAGCGCGATATAGGGATAGATCCCCTCGGCCGGCATGGCGCCCACCCAGGTCAGGACCACGAAATCGACCGCCAGCAGCCAGAACCACCACTTGAACAGCGGGCGATACTGGCCCGAGCGCACGCGCGAGGTGTCAAGCCAGGGCACCAGCGCCATGACCAGGATGGCGCCGAACATCGCGATCACGCCGAAGAACTTGGCGTCGATGATGCCGAAGGACAGCCATTCGACCAGCATCACCAGCCAGACGTCGGCGGTGAAGGCGCGCAGGATGGCGTAGAAGGGCAGGAAATACCATTCCGGCACGATATGCGCCGGCGTCACCAGCGGGTTCGCCTCGGTGTAGTTGTCGGGGTGGCCCAGGTAGTTCGGCATGAAGCCGACGATGGCGAAGAACACCACCAGGATCACGGCCAGCGCGAACAGATCCTTGATCACGAAATAGGGCCAGAAGGGCAGGGTGTCCTTCTTCGCCTCTTCCTTCGAGGTGCGGCGGACCTCGACGCCGGTCGGGTTGTTGTTGCCGGTGGTGTGGAAGGCCCAGATATGCACCACCACCAGCGCCGCGATGACGAAGGGCAGCAGGTAATGCAGCGAGAAGAAGCGGTTGAGCGTCGGGTTGTCCACCGCCGGGCCGCCCAGCAGCCAGGTCTGGATCGCTTCGCCGATGCCGGGGATCGCGCCGAAGAGGCCGGTGATCACCGTGGCGCCCCAGAAGGACATCTGGCCCCAGGGCAGCACGTAGCCCATGAAGGCGGTGCCCATCATCATCAGGTAGATCAGCATGCCGACGATCCAGGTCACTTCGCGCGGCGCCTTGTAGGAGCCGTAGTAGAGGCCGCGGAAGATGTGGATATAGACGGCGAGGAAGAACAGCGAGGCGCCGTTCGCATGCAGGTAGCGCAGCATGTAGCCGCCGTTCACGTCGCGCATGATATGCTCGACCGATGCGAAGGCCAGGTCGACATGCGGCGTGTAATGCATCACCAGCACGATGCCTGTGGCGATTTGCAGCACCAGGCAGAAGGCCAGCACGATGCCCCAGATCCACCACCAGTTGAGGTTCTTGGGGGTGGGGATCATCAGCGTGTCGTATACCAGGCTGACGACGGGCAGGCGGCGATGCAGCCAGCGCTCGAAACCCGTCTTGGGCTCGTAATGGTCGTGGGGAATACCGGCCATGTGCGCCTCCTCAGCCCAGTTTGATGGTGGTTTCGTCAAGGAATTCGGCAACGGGGATCCACATGTTCTCGGGCGCGGGGCCCTTGCGGATACGTCCGGCCTGGTCGTAATGCGAGCCGTGGCACGGGCAGAACCAGCCGCCGAAATCGCCGGCGCCGTCGCCGATCGGCACGCAGCCCAGATGGGTGCAGACGCCGATCATTACCAGCCATTCGCCGGCCTCGTCCAGCGTGCGGTTTTCGTCGGTGGCGGGCGCGTCGGGCTTGTTGGGGTTCTGGGCGCTCTGGTCGATCAGCTGGTTCAGCTGGACCGCGCGGCCGCCCTCGATCTCTTCCTCGGTGCGGCGGCGGATGAACACGGGCTTGCCGAGCCATTTCACCGTCAGCTGGGTGCCGGTCTCGACGCCGCTGACATCGACCTGGATCGAGGCGAGCGCCTGGACATCGGCCGAGGGGTTCATCTGGTTGACAAGGGTCCAGGCGGCGGCTCCGGCTGCGACGGTGCCGGCACCGGCCGTCGCGTAGTAGAGGAAGTCCCTCCGGGTGGCGCCGTGGTCGCCTGCGTGTTCGTCTGCGTGGGACACGGTTCTGATCTCCATTTATGCCCCGTAATCGGGGCGATACGACGGAACGGGTCGTGTTTATCGCACAGCCCTCGCCGGGCGGTTCTAGCGATCAAATCCGCGTCAGTCCAGCGGCCCCGGTGCGAGCCAGCGCCGCAAATCGACGCAGGTGTGGGATTTTGGTTGCGCGGGAAGCGCCGGCTTTTCGGCTGTTTGCGCTAAAGCAGTCCTTCGCTGCGAAAGCTCAGCTCGCGCGAGCGTCCGATGATCAGGTGATCGTGGACGGCGATTCCCATCACCTCGGCCGCGGCGGCGATGCGGGCGGTCATGCTGATGTCGGCCTGCGACGGCGTCGGGTCGCCCGAGGGGTGGTTGTGCATCATCCCTCGAAATATTTTACCTAGCTGAAAATATTTGAGAATATCCTAATTCTCAGATAGGAGGGGACGTTGATTGGGATATGTAGATCGTGCTCTAGCATGATCGTCACGCTCCGTCCTCAGCCCGCACGCCGATTCGCCCCAAGGCCCGGCAACTCACTTTGTTCTTTTCATCCCAGGCGTCAAGTTCGCTCGTTGGGTAGAGGACGGCTTTGCCGATCTTGACGAACGAAGGACCAATCCTCATCGACCTCCAGTTCCGTAGGGTTCCTGGCGAGACGGTCCCACGATAGCGCTCCGAAACTTCGTCTGGTGTGAGAAACCTGTCGTCTGTCATTTTGATCTCCTCGTATTGGGGCCGACTGAGGACTGAAGGACAGAGGCTTGCCTGCTTCAGTCCGTCACAGTCAGTAAGTCGTTGGCCGGGGCGTTCATATCTGCGCACGGAAATACATGCTCGCACTTGGGAGAGGGCGAAAGCAGAAGTTGGTGGTCGTAGGGACGCAGGATATTGCCGGCTAAACAACGGCGGGTCGTTCGCTGAGGGCCAGAGGCGTCGTTTGTTGGGAGATCTCCAGACTGAGAATCGCGGTGTTCACTTGCCATTGGTGTCGATGATTGCCGAAGTGCCTAAGATCCGCGTCAAATGGGCCGCTTTCAATGGTAACCGGCCGATTGTTACCGCGGCGA